>JBILRU010000043.1:0-15953 GCA_044372485.1 Crocinitomicaceae bacterium | reverse complement strand
ATCTGCTGCGACAACAGTAACTGTTAATCCATTGCCAATCTTGGCAGCGAATACAGGTTCTGCTTCAGTTTGTCAAGGTTCAACAACAACCTTGGCAAATGCGCAAACTGGTGGATCATGGTCAAGTGCAAATAACTTAATCGCAACAATTAATCCATCAACTGGTCTTGTAACTGGTGTAGGTGCTGGAACGGTTACATTGACTTACACGTATACAAATACAAATGGATGTACGAATACGGTGAATACAAACTTCACGGTGAACGCTCTTCCTACATCTTCAATTACTGCAAATGGTCCTACAACATTCTGTCAAGGCGGAAATGTAAGCTTAACAGCAAGTACAGGAACGTCTTACTTATGGAATACAGGAGCAACAACAGCGTCTATCGTGGCGAGTACTTCCGGAAACTATGTGGTAACAGTAACAAACGCGAATGGTTGTTCAGCAGTATCTTCGCCAATCACGGTAACAGTAAACGCTTTACCTGTAGCAACAGTTACAGCAAACAGCGCAACAACGTTCTGTGAAGGAGGTAACGTGACATTAGTAGCATCAACCGGAGCTTCTTACTTATGGAGCAATGGAGCAATTACACAAAGCATCACTGTTTCAACAGCTGGTAATTATAGTGTAATTGTAACGAATGCTGCAGGATGTAGCGCAACTTCAGCAGTAACTGCAGTAACAGTTAATGCATTGCCTACACCGACAATTACAGCAAGTGGTGCAACTACATTCTGTGAAGGTTCAACAGTAACATTGACAGCAAGCGCAGGAACAGCATACGCATGGAGTTCTGGAGAAACAACGCAATCGATTATCGCAAGTGTTGATGGTCCTTACTCAGTTACTGTTACAAATGCAAACGGATGTACAGCAACATCAGCAAATACAAACTTAGTGGTGTATCCATTACCAACGGTAGCTGCAATTACAGGTCCTAACGCAGTATGTGAAGGATCAACAGTCGTTCTTGCAACAACAACAACTGGTGGTACTTGGACATCAAGCAATATTGCTGCGGCAACAATCAGTTCAACAGGTGTTGTGACTGGTATTGCAGCTGGAAATGTAGTATTGACTTATACAGTAACAAATGCAAATGGATGTACAAACTCAGTAACTGCAGCAATGACGGTTAATGCAGGTACAACAGCAACCATTTCTGCTTCGAGCGCAACAACGTTCTGTGAAGGAGGAAGTGTGACATTGACCGCAAGTCCAGGTGCAACGTATATGTGGAACACAGGCGACTTGACACCAAGTATTACTGTTTCTGCTTCAGGAACATACTATGTGAATGTAACGAACGCTTCAGGTTGTACTGCAACTTCAGCTTCGACACAAGTAATCGTGAATCCACTTCCAGTGGTAACGGCAATTACCGGAGCAACGAATGTATGTGTTGGTGCAACTACGCAATTAGCGAATGCAACAACAGGTGGAGTTTGGTCTTCATCTAATAACAACGTGGCGTCAGTAGATGCAACTGGATTAATTACTTCGGTAACAGCAGGAACAGCAACAGTAACTTACACCGTAACAAATGCAGATGGTTGTACTTCGAGTGTAACAACAGTAGCAACAGTGAACGCATTGCCTTCAGCTGCTATCTCAGCTAACGGATCTACAACGTTCTGTGCAGGTGGTTCTGTGACCTTAGTTGCAACAACTGGTTCTAGCTACTTATGGAATAACGGTCAAATTACTCAAAGTGTAACAGTGGATACTTCCGGTACTTATTTTGCTACTATTACAAATGCAGCAGGATGTTCCGCAAATACCAACGCAATCACCGTAACAGTTAATGCCCTTCCAAATGCAGATGTAACAGCGAATGGTCCAACAACATTCTGTCAAGGAAACAATGTATTGTTGACTGCAACAGGTGGATCAAGCTACTTATGGTCAACAGGTGAAACAACGCAATCAATCCTTGTATCTACAAGTGAAAATATTCACGTAGATGTAACGAATGCAAACGGTTGTACAGCTGCTGCAGCAAACACGATTGTAACAGTTCTTCCTGTAACCACAGCAACGATTACTGCAAATGGTCCAACAGCGATCTGTTTAGGTTCGAATGTGACCTTATCAGCAACAGCAGGCACAGGATTGACTTACTTATGGAGCAATGGTTTAACAACTGCTACGACTCAAAACATTACAGTTAGTATTGCAGGTGTTTATACAGTAACAGTTACGAATGCTTCAGGATGTTCTTCAACGGCTACTCAAACAGTAACAGTGAATACAAATCCAGCAGTAACAGTTACGGCAAACGGACCTACATTATTCTGCCAAGGTGCTAACGTTACATTGACAGCAACGGGTGCAGCAACGTACTTATGGAATACAGGTGATATCACATCAAGTATTACAGTGAGTGCAGCGGGCAGCTACTACGTGGTAGGAACAAGTGCAAGTGGTTGCGAGACAACTTCAGCAACAACGGTAGTAACCGTTAGTTCTATACCAACTGTTGCGGCAATTACTGGAGCAAACAATGTATGTGAAAGCGGAACAATCAACTTGACAAGTTCTACAACAAATGGTACTTGGACAAGTGCAAATAACTTCATCGCTACGGTATCAAACACGGGTGTTGTAACTGGATTGAATGCAGGAACAACAAACATTTCGTACACGGTATCAAATGGAGCTTGTACGAGCGCAGTAACAGCGGTTGTAAATGTATTGAACAACCCAGTTGTTCCAATCATTACAGCTAGTGGCGCAACAACAATGTGTCCTGGTGGAACGGTTATCTTATTCTCTTCGAATGCTGCTAACCACCAATGGTCATCCGGACAAACGACACCATTTATTACGGTGAACCAAACAGGAGACTATGCGGTTACCGTGACGAATGCAAGCGGATGTTCAGCTACTTCGTTACCAATTAGTGTATTCATCGGAGACAACACGAATCCTGTGATTGTTCCTTCAGCGAATATCACAATGGCACCAAACTTTGGATGTGACGCAATTGGAGTGAATTTAGGAACGCCAGTAGCAACGGACAACTGTTCAGTGGCTACGGTTTCTAATAACGCACCAGCGATCTACCCATTAGGTTTAACTACAGTAACGTGGACGGTTGTTGATGGATCAGGAAATGTATCAACGGCAACACAATTGGTGAATATCGTAGATAATATCCTTCCAACGTTAAACGTAAATGACATCACCGTTGTTATCAATGACAATGGTTCAACAACAATTACATTTAACGATGTAGATAATGGAACAACGGATAACTGTGGAATTGCATCCATGACATTGAGTCAATACACATTCGGATGTGCTAATATCGGTGACAACAATATCACAGTAACAGTAACAGATAACAATGGAAATGTTGCGACAACGACAATCCTTGTTACCGTTGTAACTTCTGGAACAGATACTGATAACGATGGCACATTAAATGCATGTGACTCAGATGATGATGGAGACGGAATTGCAGATGCAAATGAAGTAGTAGGAGATACAGATGGAGATGGCATTCCAAATAGCCTTGACTCAGATGATGACGGAGACGGAATCCCTACAATCATTGAAGGTGCTGGTGACCAAGACGGAGACGGAACACCAAACTACTTAGATTCTGATAGTGATGGTGATGGAATCAGTGATGACTTCGAATGGGACTTCGGTGGACTTGGTGAAGCTGGTCAAGATTGTGACAACGATGGTGTTTATGACTTCTTAGATACAGATCTTTGTGGTCCAGTTATTCCAGAAGCATTTACTCCTAATGGAAATGGCTTCAATGATAACTTCGTGATCCCAGGAATCGAAGGATATGAAACACGTTCAGTATCTATTTACAGCCGCTACGGAACACTTGTATATGAAAGCAGTGAGTACAGCAACGATTGGGATGGTACTTTATTGAATACTAGTACACAAGTGCCAGATGGAACTTACTATTACATCTTCACATTTGACAATAATGTAATTGTAAATGGATATGTTTACATCAACCGCGTTCAAAAATAACATTCATAGATAACAATTGATATGAAAAAGACAAATAGCATAATCGTCGCATTAGGAATTGTAATAGCTTCTTTTCAAGCGCTAGGACAAGACCCAAACTACAGACAAAATCAGTTCAATGCGCTGATGCTGAATCCTGCTCAAGCAGGAGCAAATTCTTACTCTGATATATCCACCCTCGCGAATGCGCAGTGGGGTGGATTTAAGGGTGCTCCGAAAACAATGACGCTTTCTGGGAATTTCAACATTTTGAAAAACTTTGGAATTGGCGGAACCTTGTTGCAAGACGAATTAGGCCCAGTGAAAACAACGCAATTTGCCATCAATGGCGCATACCATTTGAAATTGTCAAATACATGGAGATTGTCTCTTGGACTTCGTGCAATAGCAGGAAATACAACGGTGAACCTAATGGATTTGGACATTACTCAGCCGTTTGATCCGGATATGATGTCTAACTTGACAACCGGACTAACATTCAATGCTGGTTGGGGAGTCTTATTGTACCACAAGAATTTCTTTGTTGGAGCAGCTCAGCCCCGAGTAGGTAAGATGGACTTTCTTGATAGAAACATGTTGTTATATGTTGACAATCGCGGAGGTTATTTAGGGTATATGGGAGGAACCATTCCATTAAATGCTACTTGGCAATTACGTCCAAATGTAGTGGCAAGATACATGGAAGGGTTGCCTTGGACAGTTGACTTAAATGCAATCATGACGCATAAAATGGGATTAGATTTTGGTTTAAGTTATCAATTGAATAGTGCTATAGGCGGAATCGTTGGGTACGATATCAACAACCGTTTCTATCTAGGTTACTCGTATACATTCCCGATGTCTAACTTGAATAAAGTGACTGTTCAATCACACGAAATAGCGTTGCGTTGGAAATTCAATAATAACACAAGTCGTTGTCAAGGACCACGTTTCTTCAACTGATTAATTAGATACTAGCTGATGCGCTTTGTTTTAACCACTTTTCTTGTTTTTCTTGCTACAGGTTCGATCTTAGCACAGCAAGACGTACAATTAACCCCTGCTTGTTTCAATACATCATTTGATGATTTTGGAACAAGAAAAATAGGGGATAAGTTGTATGTATTGTCGGCTTCGAAGGATCCTTGTGAGGATATCATGATGGACCCATACACAAAAAAACCATATTCAGACTTATATGAAGTGGACGGGTGTAAAACGAAAGATGCAAAATTGGTTAGCGCTGAAACAAAAGGTTTACTCAATGTGAATTCTTGTTACTTTGACGGGCCAATCAGTTCAAATGCTGCCGGTAATCTATTGTTCTTTACGAATAATTTTGGTTCAAACGAATACGAGAAATTAACCATTCATTATTCAACGAAAAACGATAAAGGAGAGTGGTCGAAACCAACTCCAGTTCCATTTAATAACGACAACTATAATGTTACCCATCCTTTCTATGATGAAAAGAACAAAGTATTGTACTTTGTTTCTGACATGCCAGGTGGGTTAGGCGGAATGGACATCTATCGTGCAAATTTTGATGGTAAAAAATTCGGTGATAAGGAATTGGTTCGATACGTCAACTCAAAAGGTCACGATTGTTTTCCTTTGATGTTTGATAACAAACTTTACTTTACTTCAAATGCCTTTACAACAATGGGCGGATATGACCTTTTTGTCATGGAGAACTTCGAAGTCAAAAATATGGGGGAGAAATTCAACTCCAAATATGATGACTTAGCGATTATGTTTAACGATAAAAAATCAGGGTATATCACCTCTAATCGCGCCAATAACGGAGTGACTGATGACATCTATGAATTTAAATTAATTGATCTATTCGTTGATGTTCAATTGGCATACGTTGTAAAAGACAAAAACACTGAAGTACCAATTGACTATGTAGCAGTGAAAGTTGTAGATGACTCAACAGGGATTATTTTATTTCAAGGATCTACAGATGAACTAGGGAGTTTCTTACAAACATTGGATAGTATTCCTTTAAATGCAGTTAGAAAGCTGAAAATATCCATGGAAAAAGATGGATACGTATCGAAAGATGTAGCGTTCTCCATAACTGCTAAGGATACCAATAGAATCAATGTAGCTGATTTAGTAGATTTAAGTCTTGAGCCACTTTCTATTGATATGATCATTAATGAGTTGCTTGGGCTGAAATCCATTTATTACGATTTCGATAAAGCTGATTTGAGACAAGACGCGATTATAGAATTAGATAAAGTCGTAATGTTTATGAATAAACATGCGAAAATCGAAATTGAACTAGGTTCGCATACCGATTGCCGTGGGCCGAAAATCTATAACTTAGATTTATCTAACCGCCGTGCATTATCAGCGGCTAATTACGTTAAAGCACGTATCTCTAACCCTGATCGTATTTCTTACAAAGGATACGGTGAAACAATAATGAAGGTCGACTGTCCATGTGAAGGACGTGTGCGTTCTAAATGTTCAGAAGAAGAAAATCAATTAAATCGTCGCACAGAGTTTACGATTAAAAGCTTAAATATTTCTACTGGAGGTAAAAACGTGAAGCCGACAGTTGGAGTCGCTCTTCCTTCAGATGGAAATAGAAACTTTACATTTAAGTCGGACGATCAAGCCGATTTTAGAATTACACCGGTAACAAAGGAAAATGAAGGATTGATTTTTAGAGTACAAGTAGAATCATCATCAGTTCAAATTCCAAATGCTACCGTGAAGTATAAAACACAGGATGTTTACGAATACCAGCAAGAGAATTCCTATAAATATTGCTTAGGTGGTGCATTTAAAACATTGAAAGAAGCAGTTGTTTTCCAAGACAAAATGCGTCAAAATGGTTATGCGCAAGCCTTCGTTATTGCTTTTGACAATGGAAAACGCATCACTATTGAGCAAGCGAAGAAGTTGACAAAAGAATAGTCAATCATATTCAATAAGCATCATTTGTGAAATCTAAATTACCGCATGTAGGGACAACTATCTTTTCGGTAATGTCCGCTTTGGCAAATGAATGTCACGCAATAAATTTATCTCAAGGTTTTCCCAATTTCCCTGTTGACCAACGACTCATTTCGTTAGTTCAAGAAAACGCGCTAGGCAACGTACATCAATATGCCCCGATGGCTGGATTGTTGGAATTGAGAGAACAAATTGTACAGAAAATAAAAATCCATTACCAGCGTGAATTAGATGCAAGGAATATATTGATTACAGCCGGAGCAACCCAAGCAATTTTTGCTACCATACAAGCATTGGTTCATCCCGGTGAGGAAGTGATTATTTTGGATCCTAGTTACGATTGTTATGAGAGCCCTGTCATACTTTCAGGCGCACAACCTATTCGCATCCCACTTTCAGATGATTTCTTGCCCGATTGGGACCACATCCGATCGAAGGTGAATGATAAATCGAAACTTATCATTACCAATAATCCACATAATCCAAGTGGCCGAGTTTGGGTTGAAAACGATTTTGTAGAACTTCAACGTCTACTGAATGATTTTCCGAACCTCTGGGTTTTGTCGGACGAAGTATATGAATTTATTTCCTTTGAAAAGAAACATATTTCAGCACATCAAATAGAAGGATTGAAAGATCGTTCCATCGTCGTCTCCTCTTTTGGGAAAACGTTTCATATTACTGGATGGAAAATTGGTTATTTGACTGCGCCAGATATCGTCATGGCTGAAATTCAGAAGGTACATCAATTCATGGTTTTTTCTGTCAATAGCCCTGCTCAATCTGCACTTGCGAGTTACTTGCCTGAAACCGACCTACATCAACTGGGAATCTTTTACCAGGAAAAAAGAGATTACTTCCGTGGACATTTGACCACAAGTCGCTTTAAACTACTCCCATCAGATGGCTCTTATTTTCAAGTCGCATCGTTTGACAATATTTCTGATGAATCTGATGTGGAATTTTGTAAACGCATCACCAAAGAATTTGGGGTGGCAAGTATTCCCCTTTCAGTTTTTAATGCGGATTTAGCAGATCGTAAACTTATTCGCTTCTGCTTTGCCAAAGACGAGGAAACACTTTCATTAGCAGGACAACGGTTATGCAAGATTTAAACATCAGTATTATTCAATTCAATCAATCTTGGGAAAATATTTCTGAGAACTATCAGCGTATTGAAAAGTTGTTGACTCAAATGAAGGATTCTGATCTCCTTGTTTTGCCAGAAATGTTTCATACGGGCTTTTCCATGAACACAGATCTCGCCGAAGAGTGGACTGAAAATAAAGCACTGAATGTTTTAAAAGAATGGTCAGGCAGATCTAATTCGGCAATATATACCTCATTAATGGTTCGTGAGAATAATCTCTTCTTTAACAGAGGAGTTTTTGTAGAACCTTCAGGTAAGGTTTCAATTTATAACAAGCGTAGGTCTTTTGGACTCGGTGGTGAGGACCAGATTTTCACTGAAGGAACTACGGAAACAATCGTAGAATTTAAAGGATGGAAAATGAACATGCAAATTTGTTATGATTTACGTTTCCCTGAGCTTATTCGAAATCGCATTCAAGAAAACGGACAAGCCGCTTATGATGTGCTCTTATATGTCGCTAATTGGCCAGATAAACGCATTCTTCATTGGTCTACCTTGCTTCAAGCACGCGCCATTGAAAACCAATGTTACTCGATTGGAGTGAATCGTGTTGGGGTTGATGGAAACGACATCGTTTATTCGGGAGCTTCCGCTATTTATGACGGACTCGGTAACTCAGTGTTGGAAATGGACAATCAAGAAGCTGTTCAAACATGCACATTATCATACACTGATCTTCAACAGTTACGTATTCAGTTACCTTTTTTGAAGGATAGGAAATAGTTTGTATATTTGGTAAAACGTTTAAATTGTAAAAATGAAAAAAATTGTACTCTCATTGCTTGTGTTCACATTTTCGATTGTTGCATTTGCACAAAAAGATTTTCAACCCAGTCAAAGATTAAAACCTCTTTTACTTCCAAATCATGATTTTGGAAAAACGGAGATGAATCAAGACCTTACTCAAAAAGCAGGTGGAGATATTATTTGGCAAAATAACTTTTCTGTCCCTCAAGATTGGACCATTGAAACCAATGGGCAAGGCACATTTATCATTGGCAATAATAATCATCCTGAAATTGCAGGTGCAACAGATGGATTGTCAGCATACATGGGAGCTATGTCTACAGTAGGAACAACCGCGAGCAATGGCTTTGCATTTTTTAATGGCGTTCAGTACTTAATAAACGGGGCGGTAGACCCTCAAGATACTTGGGTTAAGTCAGATACAATTGATCTATCTAATTACCTATTGAATTATATTACAATAAGTTTTAACCAAAGATTTCGTCATTTAAATTACGATTCTACTTTTGTTGAAATTTCTGAAAATGCGGGACAAACTTGGGTTAGTTATCCATTAAACGAAGGCTATGCGACTAATGACCCAGCTGTTCAGAATACAATTTTAAAATTAGTCCCTGTATCTGGTAGCGCATTAACAATGATTCGATTTCGTTGGAAAAGCGATTCTGCTGATGATCAATTCGGTAGTGGATATGGGTGGATGATTGATGATGTAAAATTAATCGAGCCTTTTCTCGATGAAATTAATATTAGCAAGGTATTTACAAACGATGTAATTAATGCATTTGATTATTACTCAACTCCCTTAACACAAGCTTCACCAATGACTTATGGGGCAATTGTTGAAAACCTAGGATCACAATCTATTTCAAAGTATATTAAGTTCAATGTAACTTTATCATCTTCAGTTTTTCTTGATTCTGCACTAGTTACTATTTTGCCTGGTGGTTTAGATACTGTTTGGCTTTCAAATGCATTTACTCCAACTCAATTAGGAACATATTCTTTAAACGTTTATGCAACTGACCAAGGCGTACTTACAAATAATTCAATGACAGATGAGTTTAAGATCACTGATTATATTTATGGTCATAATTATCCAGTTACTGGAAGTTTAACGTTTGGTTTTAATACGGTTGATGCTACTGTTGGAATGGGAAATATTTATCAGTGTTTTCAAAACCAACAGCTAAATGGATTACAAGTACAATTCGGCACAGGTACTACCTCGAATACGGATATTACAGCCGAGTTTTATGAAGTGATAACATCTATTCAAGATCCAAATAATGTTTATCTAACGGATGGGTATTATACAACTCCTTCAACTATAAATACTTCAACCCCAACTGACATTGCGTTTGATGCGCCGATTACTTTAGAAGCTGGTAAGTTGTATATGGTTGTACTTAAATTTTACCAAACAAGTACAAACAAGATTAAATTTAAAGCTTCCAGCAAAGGAAATGATGATTTTTCAACTGTTGGATATGGTCCATTTGGTGCATCAGCAGGAATAAATTATTTTACTGGATGGTCTTCTGCACCTCATATATCTCTTAATTTTGACCCAGTTTTAGGAACAGAAGAAATCGAGCAAGTACAACAAGCAGTGATTATGCCGAATCCTTCAAACGGCGTGGCTTCTTTGCAATTTGAATTATTGAATGCTTCGGATGTAACAATTACTGTTTTGGATGTTGCGGGTAAAGAAGTACAAAATACGGAATTAAACCAATTGAATTCAGGGGTGCACAATGTTGCTCTTGAATCTGCAAAATGGAATAGCGGAGTTTACTTTGTAAATATTGCTTCTAACGGAACAGTATTGACGAAAAAATTCGTTAAAAAATAATAGATGATTTAAAATCTTGAAAGGCCGGTTTAACCGGCCTTTTTTTGTTATGTGGGAATTTGAAGCAGGATATATAGGGTTGTTTTTAAGCGCTTTTTTTGCAGCGACAATCGTACCCGTTGCTTCAGAAGCCGTTCTCCTTGGAATGCTTGCTTATCACTATGAACCGCTAGCATGTTTGCTGGTCGCTTCATCAGGAAATACGCTTGGCGCAATACTGAATTATTACATTGGCTATCTTGCTAAGCCAATTTGGCTGAAAAAAATCCATGTGAGCATAACGCAAATTGAACAATGGAAGAACCGTGTTCATCAATATGGTGTGTGGCTGGCTTTGTTTTCTTGGCTTCCTTTAATAGGGGACCTTATCGGTGTGGCACTTGGTTTCTTTCGTACACCTAAATTCTTGACATTTGTATTTTTTGCTATCGGTAAATTACTGCGCTACGGAATCGTTATCTTACTTTACTTTCTTTTTTGATTCCTTTTGAATGTGCAAATATTCTAATACAGGGTCCTTGTGCTGAATTAATTGTTGACGATTAATCGAGATGACGTGATCTGGTTCGATTGCTTTTAAGTCAATGCTAGACCGATCCTTTGGCGTGAACTTCAAGGTAGATACCATCAAGTGAATATTCGAATGATCGAGCGAATAGGGAGCGCTGTTACCAAATGTTCCACCAATTCCACCCATGCACTGAGTCCCAATGATTTCTCCTCTCATCGTGCTTTTAAACCATCCAGCGAATAAAACGGAGGCGGACATAGATGAGCCATTCGTAATTAAGCTACATTTCCCATTGTATGTATATCTCAGGTTATTCTGAGGTGTATACGCGTATAAAATCGTGCGAGTTGTTCCTAATGGAGATTTATAAAAATCGTACTCTTGACTAATGAGTCCGTTTGGATAAACACGCTCCGCTCTGTTTTTGAATTGTTTTTTTTGGTAAAATGGAAGTGAGGCAAATCGATCGAAATGACTTCGCTTGTACAAGTAATTCATTTGTAAAGGCGCTCCGCTCAGATTCAAGTAACTTAAAACATACTCCTGCGCACGCAACATTCCGCCTAAATTATCGCGTAAATCAATATATAATTCTTGCACATTATTTTTCTTGATCTCCCTAAAACAGGCATCAATCTGTTTTTTGAATTTCTTCAGTGAGATGGGATCAAAGGATTCAATCGTTAACACGCAACGTTTGTCTTTGTCCACAAAATAATGAACGGGACCTTTTAAATCGATGCTTCTATCTTTTAAATATTGACCAGATTTGACATAATGCGCTTCCTGTACAATAGTATCGCCACTTAAATTGACCAACTTAAATTTGGCTTTGTCGTTTAAATTAGCACGTTGCAGAAGGTTGAAGGTGGCTCCAATCATCCGCTGAGCAATTTCTTCTTGGGCGCTTCCAGCGTTCCCCTCGGAAAAACTTAATTGCTTACTGATAGCGAATAAACTGTCCATGCTGTATGAATCGATTTGGAGAATTTCACTTCCAACCGAAAGGCCATTTTTATAGATGCTCTCCAAATAATACCGCTGGTCAATTCTCACAACAAAAAACGGGAGAACGGCACGGTCTTTTGGTCCTAAATACAAATATTCTCTTGGATTTAAATTGGTGTGTGAGTCCTTCATCACTCCCAAATAACTAGTGACAATTTGAATGAATTCAATCATTGTCTTTTCGGTAGAACAAGACTTTAGAGCATGTTTGTACCCATTGACAAATGCTTCAACTCCGCAATATAAACTTGGATTCGGATGGGTTTCTAGTATGTGCTCATGCAATTGCTCAATGTCCGCCTTCATGGCTTCTGGACATAATTTTACTTGACTAACTTCATCTTTTGAATAGCGAAAATAAGACAAACAATCCTGAGCGCTTCCATCGAATGAATGCATGATGAGTATAACAAGTAAGAGCTTAATTTTTTGCATGAAAGTGTTATTCGAAGTTAACAGAATTAGTTGAATTAATACTACATTTGAATTCTTAAATTCTGATCATTAAAATGAATCAAAAACCTATAGTGCTCATTCTATTAACGCTTGTATTTCTTTCTTGTCACAGGACAGACGAGAAATTTTGTTCTTGTATGGATAAAAGCCAAGAGGTGAACACCTTAACAGATAAAATTTGGCGTCAAAATGCAACCAAAGCGGATAGTATGCAACTGAAAAAATTGATTTCCTCAAAAAATGAGCTCTGTGAAATGTACGCATTGAAAGATGGAGAGGAACTACTGAAATTGAGGGAAGATTGTAAGTAAGATGGAGGAAACGAAAACTGTTTTAATAGCTGGCGGATCCGGATTGATTGGCAAGCAATTGACAAAGGTCCTAAAAGAACGTGGATACCGAGTTTACAAACTTTCACGTAATGCGCGTAAACAAGGCCACATTCAATGGGACCCAAAAACAAAACAAGTCGACGAAAAACACCTCAGTCGAATTCATGTGATCATTAATCTGGCCGGAGCGAATATTGGAGATAAAAATTGGACCAGTTCCCGCAAACAAGAATTAATAGATTCTCGTGTTCAATCGACAGAGTTTTTAAGTGAACTCGCTTCTAAAATGCCCAAATTAGCCTACTACGTTGGTGCTTCAGGTGTAAACTGCTATGAGTTAACCCAAGACAAAGTATTTCAAGAAACCGACGAATACGGATCAGATTTCCTAAGCGAACTTGTGCGCGATTGGGAAAAGGCAAGCGACCGCTTTGAGGGTATTTGTCCATACATGAAATTGCGCATCGCCATGGTATTATCGAGTAGAGGCGGCTCTCTGAGCGCGATGAAACGACCCGTGTTTTTTGGACTTGGTTCACCTCTTGGTTCTGGAAATCAATACCATCCGTGGATTCATATCGATGATTTATGTAGAATGATTTTATTCGGGATTGACCATCAACTCGAAGGAACGTATAATGCGGTTGCCGATTGTGATACAAACCGCACCATGATGAAAGGAATCGCTAAATATATGCATCGCCCATTCTTTTTTCCACCTGTGCCAAGCGGAATTCTAAAATTCATTCTAGGTGAGCGCTCCATGCTTGTGCTTGCAGACCTTCGTGTCTCCAACGATAAAATCAAGAATACTGGATTTGAATTTAAATTCGACAAGCTCAATAAAGCCTTAAAAGCCTTATTCTCGAAATAATTATTTATTATTTAACATTCAATTCGCTTCTTTGAAATCGAAAAAAAGGTACTTTCAAAGAAAAAACGAATGGCTAAATCTCAAAAAATATTCGTCTTAGACACTTCTGTCTTATTGCACGACTTCGATTCCATCTCAAATTTTGATGAGCATAATGTCGCTATTCCCATAACGGTATTGGAAGAACTGGATAAGTTTAAAGTAGGTAACGACACGAAAAACTTCTCTGCAAGAGAGGTTATCCGTTTTATTGACCGACTTTCGGGAAGCGGTTCTTTGCAAGAGTGGATTCCACTAGGCCCCGGCCTCGGAAATTTCAAGATTATCATGGAGCACCCCCCAACTCAATTAAATGCCGAGGAAATTTATGGGGCTTATAAAAATGATCATAAAATCATCAATGCGGCTCTCTACCTGAAAGAAAAGGAAAAACGCAAATCCGTTATCCTCGTTACTAAGGATATCAATCTACGCATCAAATCAAAAGCGCTAGGATTAGTTGCTGAAGATTACCAAACTGGAAAGGTTCACTCAGACGAAATTCAAGCGTCAAGCACCTATAGCATCGATGGACTAGAATCGGCCTATATCCGTGAAATATTTACCAAAGGAAGTGTCCCTGAAGATGGAAACCTAGGAGAAAAAAAGGAAGTAAACGGCTACTATATTCTAAAAAATGGAAAAACTTCCGCACTTGCTTTTTACAATCACTTAACTGATCGTGTTGATCGCATCGAAAAGGAATTTGTTTACGGAATCAAACCAAAAAATGCCGAGCAAGCGTTTGCATTTCATGCGCTCCTTAATAATGACATCAAATTAGTGGCCTTGCAAGGTGTAGCCGGAACAGGGAAAACGCTTCTCGCCTTAGCTGCCGCCTTGGAACAACAAAAATTATATAACCAAGTGATATTGGCCCGTCCAATTGTTCCATTATCGAACAAAGAAATTGGATTCTTGCCTGGTGATGCAAACGATAAAATTGGACCATACATGGAGCCGCTTTGGGATAATCTGAAGTTTATTAAGTCCCAGTTTGGCGAAAATGAAAAGAAACACAAAGCCATCATGGAGATGCAAGATTCTGGGAAAATTATCATCACTCCTCTTGCATTCATTCGTGGTAGAAGTCTATCTAACATCATGTTTATCATCGACGAGGCACAGAATCTTACGCCTCATGAAGTGAAAACAATAATTACACGCGCAGGAGAAAACACCAAAATTGTGTTCACGGGAGACGTGCATCAAATTGATACGCCATATTTGGATGAAAATAGTAATGGATTAGCCTATTTGATCGACCGCTTGAAAGGGGAATCACTTTTTGCGCATGTCAAATTAGAGAAGGGGGAACGATCCGAATTGGCGAACCTAGCGAACGAATTATTGTAGACTTATTGGATTCGAACTAACTCTCCGAAATACATGGTTTTTTCGGTTTTTGTTTCCATGTACAACTGAGAAATAGAACTGGTTTTACTTGGGAAATAAATATTAATTAATTCCGTAAGAAAATCGCTGTCCACAGTTGGTGAATATGTATTCATAATGAGGAATCCGTCTTCTGCAAGTAAACTAGACGCGGTCATCATCAATTCGTCTATTTTATCTTCTAACTTCCATTTCTCCCCGCTTGCTCCAATTCCCCAAGCAGGTGGATCCATGATGATTCCTTTGTACTTGTTCTCACGTTTGACTTCACGTGCGGCAAATTTTAACGCATCTTCGTGAACCCACTTGATGTTTAACAATTTGCATTCTTCCATGTTTCTCTTTGCCCAGTTCAATGTCGATTTAGCAGAATCAACGTGAAAGGTTTCTGCACCTTTTAAACGCGCCATACAAGAAGCCGCACCTGTATAGGCAAATAGATTTAAAAAACGATCGTCTGCTGAAATGTGTTCTTCAATAAACCGCCAGTTCGCTTCTTGTTCAGGAAACAATCCGAGGTGTTTGAAATTCGTTAGGGATAAGGTAAAGTGTAAACGATGGTATTTAATGGTCCATTCACTTGGAACATTTTTTTTCAAGCATTTCCATTTTCCTTGCTGCGCTT
>JBILRU010000142.1:0-4324 GCA_044372485.1 Crocinitomicaceae bacterium | reverse complement strand
GATGGATTTTACTTGAATGGATCGAAATACGAGCTATCTGGAACGAATCGACATCAGGAATATCCTTATGTTGGTTATGCACTTTCGGATAATGCCAATTGGCGTGATGCAGTCATGATTAAAAATGCCGGATTCAATTTTGTGCGACTTTCCCATTATCCACAGTCAGAGTCCTTTTTGGATGCCTGCGATGAACTTGGATTGATTGTCATGGACTGCTTACCTGGTTGGCAATTCATGGGAGATTCTACGTTTCAAGTGAATGTCAAACAGAATCTACGCGACATGGTTCGGCGCGACCGTAATCGAGCATGTGTTCTGTTTTGGGAGAATTCTTTGAATGAAACGTGGATGGAACCTCCATTTACAAAAGAATTGAATGCCATTCTGGATGAAGAAATGCCGTTTTATTCCATTAGCTGCAGTTGGATTGATGATCCATCATACGATTTGTTTATTCCTGCACGTCAACACGCCAAAGCTCCAGTCTATTGGAATTCCTATCAAAATGGAACGAAACACATCCTTGTAGCGGAATACGGCGATTGGGAATATTATGCGCAAAACGCGGGATTTCAACAAAGTACTTTTTCCGATTTGAAAGAAGAAGAACGAACATCGCGTCAGTTGCGTTCCGATGGTGAGAAACGTCTATTACAGCAAGCTTTCAACTTTCAAGAAGCAAGTAATTCAAATCACCAAGGGAAACAAATTATCGGTGAAGCCAATTGGTTGATGTTCGATTACAACCGCGGCTACAGTCCGGACTTGGAATCTTCTGGAATCGCGGATATTTTTAGAATTCCGAAATTCACCTACGATTTTTATAAAAGTCAAGTATCTCCTCTGGATTCATTGCGATATCCACGCTTAGAATCAGGTTATTGTCTAAGTATTGCTAATTCCTGGACTCCTGACTCTCCGCTAGATGTGACCATATTTAGCAACGTAGAGGAAGTGGAATTGTATGTAAACGATTCTTTGATTGGACGACAAAAACCGACCATCAATTCCTTTAGTGATCATTTAAATCATCCCCCTTTCCATTTTCAAATATCGAAATTTGTTCCTGGAATGTTAAAAGCTGTTGGATATGCGAATAATAAAGAAGTCGCTTTCCGTCAAGTGTTTACTCCAGGAATCCCAAATGGCATGAACATGGATATCGTAACGGAAGGCATTCCAATTGCTAAAGATCAGATGGACATGGTGTTTGTGCGAGCATTCGTTACCTCAAATGAAATACTCGTTCCTACCGCTGAAGAGGAATTCACTTTCAAAATCATCAAAGGAAAAAATGCCACCTTAATTGGTGAGAATCCCGTAAAGTCCGAAGCAGGAATCGCATCGATACTTCTAAAGTCAGAAGGATTTCATGATGAAATTCAGATTGAAGCAAGTTCTCCCAAATTAGGAACGATTTTATTCATTTTATCTCCAGAAAAATGATGGATATTCCAAATGCACTCATCCGGGAATTAAGTTTAAACTTCAAGGCGCAATTTGGAAAGAGCCCTGCCCTACTCGTTTTTGCCCCTGGACGCATCAACTTAATAGGTGAGCACATCGACTACAACGACGGATTTGTTTGTCCAGCGGCGATTGACAAATATGTAGGCTTCGCGCTTGGTCCATCTTCCACGGAGAAATCCATCGTGCAGGCATTGGACCTTAAGGAAGAATTTCATTTCGATGCGCGGGAAGATTTTCATGCGGATCAACCACATTGGACAAATTACATCAAAGGAGTCTTGCATCAATTTTCAGGAATGGAGATTCCGCCGTTTCAACTCGTTTTTCAAAGCAGTATTCCAATCGGAGCAGGACTTTCCTCCTCTGCAGCTTTAAGTTGTGGTTTTGCTTATGCATTAAACGAATGGACAAAAGCCGGAAAAACAAAACAAGAATTGGCACTCATTGGGCAACGAACAGAACATGAGTTTGCAGGAGTGAATTGTGGGCTCATGGATCAATTTGCCAGCGTTTTCGGTCAAAAGGATTCCTTTATCCTCATGGATTGTCAAGATTTGTCCTTGAATTTCGTTCATGCGGAATTGGAAAACAGTACCTTCTTGCTCATCGATTCTTGTGTTAAACACGATTTAGCCGAATCAGCGTACAACCAACGTCGTTCTGAATGCGAACATGCGCTTGACATTGTGAAACAGTCTTTTCCGGATGTCAGTTCTTTTCGTTTATGTGAAATGCGACATTTGCTAGCAACGAGAGAGCAAATGGGAGAAATCGCATATAGACGAGCATCTTATGTAGTTGCAGAAATTGAACGTGTGCATTTAGCGATGGCAGCACTAAAAAACAAGGATGAACAGTTGCTCGGAAACTTGTTAAATCAAACCCACGAAGGACTTTCCACTCAATACGATGTTAGTTGTGCTGAACTCGATTTTTTACAGCAAAGTACGGTAAATCACAAAGATGTCCTCGGCGCACGAATGATGGGTGGCGGATTCGGTGGATGCTTATTGGTTCTGCTCAAAAAGGAAAGTCAACATTCCGTGATTAAAGCACTAACCAGTGATTATTTAGCAAAATTTGGAATCGAAGCAAAAGCGTATCCAATCAACATTAGTCAAGGAATTCAACACCTCGCATGGCATGAACAAGTTTAATCAGGACATACATCCGCACCGACGTTACAATCCACTGTTGGATGAATGGATTCTCGTTTCCCCGCAGCGCGCATTGCGTCCGTGGCAAGGACAAACCGAAGAGTTGAAGGAGGAACAACGCCCAAGTCACGACGAAAACTGTTATTTGTGTCCAGGAAATGAACGTTCCAACGGAACTCAAAATGAAGCATACACATCGACCTTTGTGTTTGAAAATGATTTTTCTGCATTGATGAAAGAACCTGTTGATCAATTAGATACTGGATCAAGTTTCTTTCAAAGTAAAGCAGAGCGAGGAATCAATAAAGTGGTGTGTTTTTCACCCAATCACTCTTTGACATTGGCAGAAATGTCTACTAAAGAATTGCAGTCCATCATCGAAACTTGGACGAACGAATACCAATCACTCGGTTCTTTGGATTACATCAATCATGTCCAAATTTTTGAAAACAAAGGAAGTGTGATGGGATGCAGCAATCCGCATCCACACGGACAAATATGGGCACAGTCCTCCCTACCCACTCAAGTGGCAAAAACACAGAAACAACTTCTTGCTTATTTTGAAGAAAAGGGAAGTCCACTTTTGTTAGATTACGTAAAACAAGAAGAAAGTCAACAGGAACGGATCGTTGCGGAGAACGAACACTTTGTGGCATTGGTTCCTTTCTGGGCAACTTGGCCTTTTGAAACGATGATCGTGTGTAAATTTCCGTGTGAAAACCTATTGCAGTTGAATCGCGATCAACAGCTTAGTTTCGCGCAAATGATTCAATGTGTCACAGTGAAATACGACAATTTTTTCCAAAGTTCATTTCCTTATTCAGCTGGAATTCATCAAGCACCGACGGATGGAAAAGCACATCCAGAATGGACACTTCACATGCATTTTTATCCACCTTTATTGCGCAGCGCCAGCGTAAAGAAATTCCAAGTTGGCTACGAAATGCTAGGTGAAGCACAGCGGGACATTACAGCAGAACAAAGTGCGGAACGCTTGCGTACACTTTCGACCATTCATTATAAAACTACCTAAACTATGCATACTTTATCTACTACGGATTTCCTTGTGTTTTTTGTCTACTTCCTTATCATTGTCGGATACGGGTATTGGATTTACAAGCGTAAACAGAAAGAATCCCTGAACAGTCAAGATTACTTTTTAGCGGAAGGATCTTTGACTTGGTGGGCGATTGGTGCTTCGTTAATTGCAAGTAATATCAGTGCCGAACAATTTATCGGAATGAGCGGAAGTGGATTCAAAATGGGACTCGCCATCGCTACCTATGAATGGATGTCTGCAGCTGTGTTAATCCTTGTTGCTGTGTTCTTTATGCCGGTTTACTTGAAAAATAAAATCTCCACGATGCCGCAGTATTTGAAAAAGCGTTACAACGGACAAGTTGCTATGATTATGGCAGTGTTTTGGTTGATGTTATATGTATTTGTTAACCTGACAGCGATTTTGTACTTGGGTGCATTAGCAATCAGCAGCATTTCCGGATTGAACTTGTTCTTCTGTATGGCCTTTTTGGCGATTTTTGCTGTGATTATTACACTTGGAGGCATGAAAGTCATTGGATTTACGGATGTCATTCAAGTGTTCTTTTTAATACTCGGTGGACTTGTCACAACCTATTTGGCTGTAGACTTAGTCGCAAAAGAATTCGGTGGATCTGGCGTTTGGGATGGTTTGT
>JBILRU010000141.1:0-4374 GCA_044372485.1 Crocinitomicaceae bacterium | reverse complement strand
AAAATGAAACAACTTGGAACCGTGGTTTATTTGAAATTGACACCTGAGGAATTAAATAGTCGTATTCAAAGTTATGCGAATCGTCCTTTATTGCAAACGAGTCATCCTTTGAATGAATTATCTCGATTACTATCCGAACGAGAGGAAATCTATGAGATGGCAGATTTCATCATTAACGGAAATCAATCAACCAATAACTTGGTAAAAGAATTTCAGCAACTTGGTTTAATATAAGTCTTTCCTAAATCCAACGTTGAAGATAAAAAAGATGTTTGATAACAAGCCGCTATTGTATGCCGTCTGATTGCTTGCTTGTCCGAACAGTAAATATTGACCACTCATGTCTGCATACACTGTTCCAATGGCAGGAAAGGTATATTTAACTCCAGCTTGAAGTCCTACGGCTATGCTTAAAACCGTTCCTTCACGTTCTTCTCCTGGACTCAAGGAGTAATTGTTCTCCCACGGGATAAGCCCAGTGGCATCGATCTTGGAATAGTTGTTTTTCACTTTATTGATAATTACCATGAAGTTTGTACCGGAATACCCTGAAAATCCATAATCAAAGTCGTTTCCAATGTATCTACGTGTTCCTCCTTCAAACAACGAGTAATTCGTTGATCTGTCATAGTTAACGGTGAGGTTGTATGGACTAACATTGGTATTGTTTCCTGTTACATAGGTCGATAAATTGGTAGATTCAGTGACAGGGAAAAAATAACTAAATCTTCCGTAAATAGATTGATCAGTGGATCTTGGTACTTCTACTCCAAGGTGTAAATTAGCAAATGCTTTTGGTGCTCCAAATCCTTTTAAAACACCGGTTCCAGCATCAAAGCTTATCTGAGCACTGAGGAGTTCTGGAATCAAAAAAAGTAAACTGGCAAATAAAATGGATTTCATATGGTTAATTTTTGTGCGTAAAAATCGGACAACCTTCATTATGTGCTCCTTCGATGATTCCCGAACTTAATAAAAATTCCTTCACAATTTCTGTTCCAACAAATTTAAAGTTCTTTTTGAAGAGTTGGACCCATTCATCGGTATTTTTTGTTTGATGGGATTGAATCCATGCGAAAAAGGTTCCGCATTCTTTTTTTAACGCAAGAACTTGATTTGCATTGTATACAACCGCTTCTATTTTTTTTCTATTTCTTATAATTCCTTCGTTTGTCATGAGTTGATCAATGGTCGAAGGTGTATATTTTGCGATTCGATCAATGTTGTAGTTATCGAATGCTCGTCTAAATTGCTCCTCCCGCTTGAGGATAATGTCCCAACTTAAGCCAGCTTGATTTATTTCTAAAATCAAACGTCCAAAAAGTTCATCGTCATTGCTGATTTTCACCCCATATTTTGTATCGTGATAAATCCGATGAATGTTGTCTGGAGCTAGTTTTTGGCAATATTCACAATAAGTCATGAACAATTTTTAATAGATTCATAAAAATACGCGAATTTTCCGCTAAATTTGTTGAAATCATGAACAAAAAACAGTACTTCTTTTCTTTTGTTTTAGCGACAATGTCCTTCATTGCTGCTCGTTCCTTGCAAAAAGTAGGTGTGGAAAATTACTACGTCAAAAAAGCAACGAACTTTCGAAAAGAAGATGGGTATTTTGATTTACAACATCCTAATGTTGTTCGTACTCTTCCAATGGGCATTCAGCCGTTTTCAGATGTTACCTTGTTGGACTCCACCCATTTAATTGGATTGGATCAGCAAAGTGGTTCCTTGTTCGTTTATGATATGGATGCCAATAGTGTATCTCCTTTCTTGTCCTGGGAATTTGGTTCGAAAATCTGTAATATCTCTTCTATCGATTCTACCATGTTATTGGTGGACGACGAAAAACACATTCATTTTCTACGATCCCCTTATGATGCGGCCTCTTTGACGACCTTAGGCTTGGAAAATGAGCAGTTTGAAGCAGTTGGCGTTTGTTCTCACCAGGAATCACACCGTCTCTTTTTGATGACTTCGAATGAAGAACGAACAGAAGGATATAGCAGTAGTTCTGTATATGCGTACAATCTGAACCAACGAAAATTAAATGCTCAACCTCTTTTCTCTATCTCAGGAGAGGACATCGAAGCGTTTGCGATACAAAACAATTTAATCGCTCCACATTCCGATGTGAGTATTTCGGATGACACATTGGAAGCAATCAACTTTACACCATCTGCCATCGCTGTACATCCAAAAACAAACGAAATCTATGTGCTTTCTCGCGCGGATCATTCGCTTGTTGTGTTTAATCAGTTTGGTGAGATTGTCAATTTTACAACCTTGGACAAAACAATGTTTTCAGATCCATCGGCTATGACCTTCAAAAAGAGTGGGGATTTAGTGATTACGGATGGAAATCTAATGAATCCAACAGTGATTCAAGTGAAATGGAACAAATTGTTTCAGTCAAAAGCTGGTCACGGATTAATCTTCGGACGCTAAAATCCACTTTCTACAAAACGGGCCTTCGTTAAAGAGCAGGTCAATCATCGACAAATTAGCTGAAAATTCCTTATCGTAAGAAAAGACTTGTTGATAGCGGGCTTTTTTCCAATCAGCATGTTGCAAGAAGGCATTTTTAGATTGATCCCCACTTACTCCGTGAAATGATTGGGTATACTGAATGGACAAACCTTGATCGAGAACTGTTTCCATCAAGCGCAAACAACGCTCATTCTTTTCCCACAAAAACACATCATTCGCGAATACAATTTCTTCTACCTCCTTTGCGTAATCTTCAAAATATGGAGCTAGTGCATAGGCACTTGTGATTGCTCGCCAGTGATCGTTTTTCCATGTGCCTGAATGATCAATTTTCAATTCTTTCACCAGGATTTTTCGTCCACTTTCGTGCAGGGTTGGAATACTCAGACGAAGAATTCCATTCGCTGTTAGGATTTCACAACGCGTGCGAATCGTTTGCTTCTGAAAATTTTCGTGCAATTCTATAAAGCCATCTTTTGCCTGGACAATAGCGTGCAGATAATCAATGGAAGGAAAGTATGCTGTTGGGAAAACAGTCATTAATCAATCATCTTCAAGATTCTGCCCCATCGGATCCCCATGTAAGCGCTTTTGGAGAACCAAACAAGAGAAGCCCTTCCAACAATGTGATCCTCTGGCACAAAGCCCCAAACACGTGAATCAGCTGAATTATAGCGGTTATCACCCATCAACCAATAGTAATTCATTTTGAAGGTGTATCGACTTGTTTTTTTGCCGTCAATAAATAGTCCAGCTTTTGTTTCTTTCAATTGATGTCCTTCATATGCTGTAATTATGCGTCGGTACCAAGGAATATTTGTAGGCGTCAATTGAATTGTTTGTCCTTTTCTTGGAACCCTGAACTCTTGGAAGTCTGTTGGTGTGTTATTCACGTTGAAGTCTTTCGGGAAGTAACTCAGGTTTGCAATGCGTTCCATGGAAGTAGGTGTGTATCCTTTTTTATGACGGTAAGCTGGCATCAAGAACGTAGAAAGTTTAATATGGAAGTCCTTTTCAATACGTGTTTTTTCACTTTTTGTTAGTGTTAAAATATATACATCTGCTTCACGGCTTTCAAAGTCCGTTCTTGTTCCATCTGGTGCATTTTCTAAGCCATAACGGTTCGTCATTTCCCTTGCAGAAGGAAATTGGACTTTCGATTTTTCAATCGTGTATTTTAAACATTGTCCTTCGGTGATTTTGGATGGTTTTCCATTAACATATAACACAGAATTCTCCACGCGCAAAAGATCTCCCGGAACACCAACACAGCGTTTGATGTAATTCTCTCGTTTGTCTACTGGTCGGAAAGTTACTCCACCATGCGATGCAGGAAGTCCCACGTGGTCCTCTGGTCCGCCAGGAAATTCTCCAGCAGCCAATTTAGCACGTGCTTTCTTTTTCCACTGCTCATGTGTATCAATGAATAAACTATACATCTGTGAACCAATTGTGCTATCAATTTGCTCTGCAGAAACATTGCGTTGCTGCATCATATTTCTCATTTGAATAACTTTTGACTGAATTTCCTCGGAGGATTCGAACAAATAACGTGCTTCTTCATTCACAATACCATGATAATCATGTCCCATGAGTCCGTTTGGAGTTCGTGGATCGACAATCGCCGTATCTCCAGAAGGATAATTGAAGACAACGACATCGTTTCGATTGATTTTACGGTAACCAGGTAAACGCGTATACGTTCCTTTTTCCAATGTCGTGTACGATTTGATGTTTACGAACGGCACAATGTTGTGTACAAGTGGATAGGATAGAGGTGTAACCGGAACTTTTGGTCCATATGCCAATTTGTTCACGAATAAAAAGTCGCCAACAAGCATGGTTTTCTCCATGGATCCTGTCGGAATTTGAAAAGGCTCA
>JBILRU010000109.1:0-6901 GCA_044372485.1 Crocinitomicaceae bacterium | reverse complement strand
TGAGGATGGTAATTATCCAAATGACAGGATCGCCTTTCAAGTATTTTAAGTATTCTCTCATATCAATTGTACCAAATTGAGGTAAGCTGCTATTTTCAGGGCAACGTATTCACTGTCACTATCCGTACAAGTAAATAACAAGGTCCCGGTGGATGTTAATTCAGACATTAATCCATTCAATACTTCTTGGATGTCTAAAAACTCGTTTTCCAACATAAAACCAGTTCGATTTTCTCCAAATGAAAGGATGCTTTGAAACTTGTTCGTTAATTGCGAATGGACACTCAGAACAGCTTCAATTTCTGTAGGATTTCCTACCCAAATAATCCCTGATGGAATCGATTCGAAGAAATTAATCAAGGCATTTTGTTCTGGTTGCATCCATGTAAACACATCAAGTCCTTTCAATTTTCCGTGCGCGCGCAAGCCCATTCCCTGTGATTTTAACAGGGAATCATTAATTGATTTTTCTTGGTGATAAACGTGTTTATTCTGCATCTTGAAACAGAAAAATTACAGCATTCGAACTGCTTGTTTGAACTGATTTCCTCTATCCTCGTAGTTCTCGAATAAATCGAAACTTGCACAAGCTGGAGAAAGTAGTACGATCTCATCTTTCTGAGCCAAACGATATCCGTATGCAACCGCCTCAGCAGCAGATTTCGCTTCCACAATCGTCTCTACGATTCCAGAAAAAGCCTCGATGATTTTTTGATTATCCGTTCCTAAACAAACAATTGCTTTCACTTTTTCGCGAACAAGTGCTGTTAGTTCAGAATAGTCATTTCCTTTGTCAACGCCACCGACGATCCAAACCGTTGGATTCTCCATACTCTCCAAAGCGAACCAAGCAGAATTGATGTTTGTTGCTTTTGAATCGTTGATGAATTCAATTCCATTTACTTTCGCAACGAACTCAAGTCTGTGCTCTACGTTGGTAAAATCCTCTAAACTCTCACGAACAATATCCTTACGGATTTCAACTAGTCTTGCTGCGATCCCTGCGGCAAGAGCGTTTTGGGTATTGTGCTTACCCTTTAAAGCTAATTCATGTATTGACATGGCAAATTGTTGGTTTATATTGATTATTAGTTGTTTGTTTAGTGCATATGCTCCTGGATTCTGCTCTTCTTTCATGGAAAAAGGAGCTAAATTCACAGAAGGAGTTCTTTTTTTCATTTCCGCTGAAATGAGGGCGTCATCTGCATTGTAGATGAACCAATCGGTTGTTGTTTGATTTTGCAAAATGCGGAATTTCGAATCCACGTAATTTTGCATTTCGTAATCGTAGCGATCTAAATGATCTGGCGTTATGTTTGTTAAAACCGAAATATTTGCATGAAAATCATACATGTCATCTAATTGAAACGAACTCAATTCTATCACATACCAATCGTGATCACCTTCTGCTACTTGTTTGGCAAAACTGTAGCCAACGTTTCCTGCTAGACCAACATCAAACCCTGCTTTTTTAAGGATGTGATGCGTCAACATCGTTGTGGTCGTTTTACCGTTGCTTCCGGTTATACAGATTGTTTTTCCTTTTGTATGGTAGCCACCAAATTCGATTTCCGAAATCACCTTGATGCCTTTCTCGCGTATCGCTTTCATCACTGGAGCCTTTTCTGGAATCCCTGGGGATTTGATGATTACATCCGCAGCTAAAATCACCTCCAAGGAATGCGTTCCCTGCTCCCATTGAACGCCCAGCATGGTTAATTCTGCTTGGAATTCCTCCTTGATTTGGGACATATCAGACACAAAAACATTCCATCCCTTTTGTACTGCAAGAATAGCAGCACCCACGCCAGATTCACCGGCGCCCAGAATGACCATATTTTTGATTTGTGTGCTCACTACTATCTCAATTTTAAGGTGACAATCGTTACTACTGCTAACAATACCGCTACAATCCAAAAGCGAGAAACAATCTTCGCCTCATGAATTCCTTTTTTCTGATAATGATGGTGCAACGGCGCCATTAAGAAAATTCGTCGTCCCTCGCCGAAACGCTTTTTTGTGTATTTGAAATACCCTACTTGCATGATTACGGATAAGTTTTCGATGAGAAAAACACCACATAAAACAGGAATCAACAGTTCTTTTCGGATGGCAATAGCAAACACCGCGATGATTCCACCCAATGCTAAACTGCCGGTATCACCCATAAATACTTGGGCTGGAAAAGAGTTGTACCATAAAAAGCCAACACAAGCACCGACAAAAGCCGCAATGAAAATCACCAGCTCTTCAGCATTCGGAATGTACATGACACCAAGGTAATCAGCGAAATTAGCGTGTGAACTGACATAAGCTAGAATGGCCAAAGCTATTCCGACAATCGCTGACGTTCCAGTTGCTAATCCGTCTAGTCCGTCGGTCATGTTTGCACCATTAGAAACAGCGATTACGATAAAAATGACGATTGGAATGAACAATAACCAACCGTATGATTTTTGCCAATCTCCGATTAACCAGTTGTAGTTAAACTCATTTCCACGAATAAATGGAATGGTCGTTGTCATGTCATCCGTTTTAATCCACTTAAAATGCTCCCCTTCGTTTTGCACATGTAAATGGGTTACAAATTCCTCATCTTGTTGAAGATGATAGTTTGCGTTAACGCGCTTGTGTACAACTACTTCATCAGAGAAATACAAAATACAACCAACGATTAATCCAACTCCAATTTGACCAATCACCTTGAACGTTCCTTTTAATCCTTCTTTGTTCTTTTTAAAAACTTTGATGTAATCATCCAGGAATCCAATCAATCCAAGCCAAATCGTTGCAATGATCATCGTGATCACATAGATATTATGAAGTTTTGCAAATAAAACAACGGGAATAATAATGGCAGCCAAAATGATGATTCCTCCCATTGTCGGCGTTCCGGATTTCTCAATTTGTCCTGCTAGTCCTAAGTCACGAACCGTCTCACCAATTTGTTGTTGACGTAATTTATTGATGATTTTCTTGCCAATAACGATGGATACAATGAGGGAGGAAATTAAAGCGAGTCCTGCCCTAAATGAAATGTACTGGAACAATCCTGCACCAGGAAAATTTAAGGAATCGAGATAGTCAAATAAATAGTAAAGCATCTGATTATTTTTTCAATTGATTAAAAAATTCTTTTGTTAATTGGAAATCATCAAAGTCGTGTTTGACTCCGTTGATTTCTTGGTATTTTTCGTGTCCTTTTCCAGCGATTAATAGAATATCACCCGTTTGCGCAAGCATAATGGCTGTTTTAATTGCTTGAGCACGGTCAACAATAGTTAATGATTGGGAACGGTTTTCATCTGATAACCCAACTTCCATTTCCTGAAGGATTTTCATTGGATCTTCTGTTCGCGGATTGTCGGAGGTCAAAATCACCTGTTGGCTTTTTTTCGCGGCAATGGCAGCCATAACTGGACGTTTATCGCGGTCACGATCTCCACCGCAGCCAACAACGGAAATCACTTTTTGTCCATCTTTACGAATCGCTGCAATTGTATTCAAAACGTTTTCCAAGGCATCTGGTGTGTGCGCGTAGTCGATGATTGCGGTGATTCCACCTTGACTTCGGATGTATTGAAATCTACCTTCCACAGAAGCCAAGTTGCTCATTCCTCTCAAGACTTCCATGGAGTCAAGTCCGAGGAGGGTACTTACGCCGTACACAGCCAATAAATTCAATGCATTAAACTCACCAACTAAACGGGAACACAGTTCCACATTGTTGATGGTTAAGGTTAATCCCGAAATTTCATTTTCCAACACTTTTCCTTTAAAGTCTGCTGGTGTTTTCAATGCGAAGCTTCTTTTTTCCGCCTTTGTATTTTGCAGCATGACGGAACCATTTCGATCATCTCCGTTAATCAACGCAAAGGAATCAGGACCAAGATCATCGAAAAACTGCTTTTTCACTCGGATGTATTCCGCGAATGTTTTGTGGTAATCTAGGTGATCATGTGTGATATTCGTGAAAACTGCTCCTGTGTATGAAATTCCATGAATTCGTTGTTGATGAATGGCATGCGAACTCACTTCCATAAAACAATAACTACAGCCTTGCTCAACCATATTTCTTAAAAGCGCATTTAAGCGGATGGGATCTGGAGTAGTATGCGTAGATGGACTTGTTACTGTTCCAATTTTATTCACGACTGTTGAAATCAGTCCACAAGAATAACCTAGACTCGTAAATAAATCATGTAATAAGGTTGTTGTGGTCGTTTTACCATTGGTTCCTGTGATGCCAACTAACTTTAATTCCCTTGAAGGCTGTCCATAGAATGCACACGCCAAGTCTGCCAAGGCGCGGTCCGTTTTCGGAACGTGAATAATTGTTGCGTCAGATGGAAGACTAACGTTCTGCTCCACCACAAAGGCACGACAACCAAGGCCATAAGCGGATTGCACAAAATCGTGTCCATTGGATAATGTTCCAACGATGGCAATAAAAACACTTCCCTCCTCCGCTTTTCGAGAATCGAAAGTCAGTGAAGAAATTTCCATCGTCAAATCACCCTGAGTTAACTCAAAGGATGTTTGCTGTAAAATGGATGAAAGCGTTTTCATATTAGTTTAATGTGATTTTGATTAATTGTCCTTTTACCAGTGGATTCCCAGCTTGAATTGATTGAGTTCTCACCGTTCCTTTTCCTTGAATTCTCACAATCATTCCTGCGGATTCCAAGAGATAAATAGCATCCTTTGCCGTTAAACCGGATACATCTGGAACCAATTTTTTGTAGATTTTTTTTCGATTTAAATGAATTGAACCTTTGAGGGTATCAGATTGAATCCACTCTGTATCGTCGTTCAATTGGTAGCGAAGATTAAAGGACTTTAAAATTTGAGTGATGTCACGGTTTGAAGCTGACTTCACTTTGGGTAGATCTGCAGATTTGACAGCACGTTTTGAATTTACTGCTCTATGGTATTGCAGTGCTGAGGCATATACTTTATTGGCGATTTCCGCGAATACCGTTCCAGAAACGCGAGCGCCGTAGTATTCTCTTTTTGGTTTTGAAATAACCACAATACAGGAGTAAATCGGCTTGTTCGCAGGGAAATAACCAACGAACGAAGCTTGATAAAAACTCATTTTTTCATCGTTAAATTGCTTGTTGTCTCCTAAAAGTTTTGCGGTACCCGTTTTTCCAGCAATGGTGAAAAATGAACTTTTCAAATCGTGACCGGTGCCGTTCGTCATAACTCCTTCCAAGCAAGACCTCATCACCGCAAGTGTGCTTTTCGAGCAGATTTGATCTTTGATGATCACCGGTTTAAATGTTTTAATCACGTTACCGGATCGTTTTATTTGTTGAACAAATTGTGGACGCACCAGTGTTCCGTTATTGGCAACAGCGTTGTAAAAGGCTAAAGTTTGAAGTGGAGATTGTTTCAACTCATATCCAATTGACATCCAGGGAATAGACAAAGCGGACCAACCCGTTGTTCCAGGCTGTGGGACAAATGGTTTTTTCTCCCCTTCGATGTCGATACCTAATTTTTCGGTAAGTCCAAACTGAGCCAGGCGATCCAAGAATTTTTGAGGTTCAGAACGGTATGCTCGGTACATAATTTGAGCAATCACATTTGAGGATTTCTCAAAGGCTTTTTTAATGGTGATGCTTCCATAACCCATTCCGTGGTTCGAATCAGACAATTTTGCTCCAGCAATGAAATAGGATCCATTCGCGTTTACCTTATCCGTGATTTTGAACTTATTATCCTCCAATCCTGCCATCACAGAAGCCAATTTATAAGTGGAACCTGGAACTTCGGCGTTACCAATGGCGAAGTTGTATGATTCCGCATACCCCCCTTTTTCTTGTTTCGATAAATTAGCTATTGCGCGAACGAAACCAGTTTTCACATCCATTACAATCACACAGCCTTCTTGCGCGTTCATATGAATCATTTGCTTTTCCAGTTCGGAATGTGCAACTTCTTGAATTTCTTTGTCGATAGAAGTAATCACATTTGCTCCTTCAACCGCATCCTTTATGATTTTCCCTGTTTTTTTCCATCCAGAAGAAATGCGTTGTTCAAGTTCTTCACCATCCTCACCTTTTAAATAATGATAGAATGCACCTTCAATCCCTACTTTTAGTTCTTTATTATCGAACTTGTAGTATCCAAGGGTTCTGCTCAACATATTTCCGTATGGTTTTTTGCGCAAAATGGTTTCCTCGTTATCAATGATACCACCCTTCATTTGTCCTTTCTCGAAAATCGGTAATTTATTGAGCATTTTACGCTCATCATTTGTGACGCGTTTGCGAATCAAGAGGTAGCGAGATTTATTATCACGTGCGCTACGAATTTCATTCTCATATTCCCGTGCGGACTTATCCGGATACATTCTGTTTAATCCAGCTGCGAGTCCGGCTAGATCCGAATCGAACAATTTCTGTTCAACAACCGTTGGGTCCATGTGAATGTCATAAAAAGTCACGGAGGTCACTAGTGGAATACCATTCATATCCAAGATTTCTCCCATGCGTGGAACTCTTTTGACAATTTGAACAGGTAATTTTTTATCGATATCATTGAAAAGGCTGCTTCGTCCTTCGATTTGAAGTTTCGCGGTAGAATAGAGCACAACTAAAATCAGCAACACGAAGGTGAAGTAAACCGTAAAGGCACGACGTTTCAAGAATTTTTTATCCAGGTCCTTACTCATGATCTTTTCGTTTCAAGCGAATGACTTTCGTTGCGTTTTTCGTTTCTTTTATTTCTCTTTTTTCCAGCTTTTCAGCTAGTTTGTATCTTCTTGTTCTGAGTTCCAAACGTGCTTTTGCTTCAATGTATTCAGCCGCGTTTTGATCCAGTTCTCTTTGTGCGTTGTCAAGATCCTTATTCACTTGTTTCCCGTAATATCCTTTCGCAACGAGTAAGATCA
>JBILRU010000087.1:0-9445 GCA_044372485.1 Crocinitomicaceae bacterium | reverse complement strand
TAATTCAGATTATTCAGGACAAACTCTTTCGTTAAAAAGTCCCCATTCAATATCTGAGTAAAAGCAGAAGCTTTCGAGGTGCGTTTTTCACTTTTCGAAGCTTTCGGCTTTTCCGACTTTGGTGCTTTAGCACCTGTTATCAATTCATCTTCATGCATTCTTTTCAGCAATTCTAAGTTTCGCACTACGTGCTCTTGGATTACGTTCATTCTCCTCATCGGAAGAAACAATGGGGTGTCGAACGATTTCCGTCAATGGTTTTTGAATATTTCCAAAAAAGTCTTTCTCAATTTCTCCAGAGAACGAGCCACGTTTCATGAAGTTTTTTACGGGACGATCCTCTAAAGAGTGATAGGAGATCACGACTAACCTTCCACCCGGAGCTAATACATCCGCGGCTTGGGTCAACATATCCTCTAGGACTTGTAATTCTTGGTTAACCTCAATTCGAATAGCTTGAAAAACCTGCGCATAAAATTTATGGTCCTTAAATTTCGGAGCGAAGCGTTTCAATATGTGCATTAAATCACCAGTTGTTTCGATGACGCCATCTGCTCTTTTACGGATGATTTCTGAAGCGATGCTACGCGCATTTTTCAATTCGCCATAATTTCTAAAAATACGAATGAGCTCATGCTCTTCGTATACGTTAACAACATGATGTGCAGATTTCCCAGATTGTTGATTCATGCGCATATCTAAGGGAGCACTTTCACGGATTGAAAATCCACGTTCGCCCGTATCAAATTGATGAGAAGAAACACCTAAATCAGCAAATATTCCATCCACGTGATTGATGCGTAATAATTGCAAGTGATTTTTTAAGAAGGCAAAATTTGCCGCGACGAAATGAAAATTCGGAGCTTCCCACGCATTTTTCTTCGCGTCGGAATCTTGATCGAATACGATGAGCCTTCCCTCTGGATTTAATTGCTTAAAGATAGCTCGTGCATGTCCACCGCCACCAAAAGTCACATCGACATACGTACCGTTTGGCTTAATTACCAAGGCATCTATGCTTTCTTGAAAAAGAACCGGTATGTGGTAGTCTGTATTATTCTCCATTGTCCAAATCACCCATTACTTCATCCGCCAAATCAGCGAAATCAGCCATGTTTCCTTCAATCATATTGAAGTATTTGGATTTGTCCCAGATTTCAATTCTGTCGTTGTATGCGATAAGCATCACTTCAGAAACTAATCCCACGCGCTCCATGTGAGCAATTGGAATTAATAAACGTCCCGCATTGTCTAATGCTAACTGTTTCGCTCCTTGATGAAACAAACGATAGAACATTCGATTTTGCGGTTTAAACAAATTCAATTTAGAAAGTTTCGCGCTAATCTGCTCCCAATCGGAGAGTGGATAAAGCGTCAAACAATCTTCAAATCCTTTGTTCAACATGAAATCTCGCTGGGACGCAGGAGGAAGTTGCTTCCGTAATCCGGAAGGCAAAAGAAATCGGCCTTTTTCATCCAATTTCACTTCAAATTCTCCTACTAATCCTGCCATAGCTTTATAATGGGTAAAATTAGTGGATTTCTACCACTTTTTACCACTGGATTTTTAAATGTTAATAACTTCTAACGTTCAAAGGTATTATATGTTTCGTTTTAAACAAAATTTAATTTCATAAAACCTGTATTTATAAGGTTTTAGTTACAATTGTGGGAATATGTGGGAGACTTTTTAACACTGTGTTCATTTCCATCGGTTATACACAATTTCAAGCCTGAAATAATGCGTACTTTTACCCCATGAAAAGCAATTTAAAAAGCTGGTTATTACTCGCCTTGCTGGCATGCATTTGGGGGAGTTCATTCATCCTCATGAAAAAAGGCATGTACAATGAGCAGCACCGTCAAATCTTCTCCTCTCTTCAAGTCGGAGCGATGCGTATGCTTCTGGCGGGAATCGTGCTGTTGCCGTTTACTGTACAAATGCTGCGTCAATTAACATATCGAAAAGACCTTTTTTACTTTGCTATTGTGGGAGTATGTGGAAATTTCATACCAGCCTTTTTATTCACCTATGCAGAAACCCAAATTTCATCTGGCTTAGCTGGAATCATGAATAGCTTTACCCCTATCTTTACTTTACTCGTAGGTTATTTATTCTTCTCTAATAAAATCACCCGATACCAACTAATCGGGACGATGATTGGATTTTGCGGAATCACCATTTTAGTGTTCAACAGCGGGGGAGTTCAAACAAACGCAAATGAACTACTTCCTTCACTTGCTATTGTTTTGGCTACGTTTTTATACGGGATTAGTCTGAATACGATCAAATTTAAACTAGGAGCCTACAAGCCAATTCATGTTGCTGCCGGCGGATTCGGAATGGTCTTTATTCCATCGATTATTGGTTTCTTTGCCTTTGACACATTGGATGTTTTTAACCATCATCCCGATGCATGGAGCGGATTTATAGCCATTGCCATCTTGGCCATTGTCGGAACGGCGTTTGCCGTTTTCTTATTCAACGGGATCATTCAATCTTCATCGGCGCTTTTTGCGAGCAGCGTTACCTACCTTATACCCATTGTAGCAGTTATTATTGGCACCTATTTCCATGAACGTATCACTAGCACTCAAGTAATCTCTATGTTTATTGTTATTTCAGGTGTGATTTTAGCAAATTACGGTCACTTACTCTTTAAAAAAGGCGGTGAAAATTCGTAGGTTTTTCGTGAAAAAAATGGAAATCGTTTGGCATATGAAATTAAATATGTATATTTGCCCTCCAATTTTGGGCGAAATAACAAATTAAAACAAGCTATATGTACGCAATTGTAGAGATAGCAGGGCAGCAGTTTAAAGTGCAAAAAGACCAGAAGGTTTTTGTACATCGTTTGGCAGCAGAGGCAGGAGCGAAATTAGAATTCGATCGTGTGATGTTAGTTGACAATGATGGCAAAATCACTCTTGGCGCCCCAGCTATAGAAGGTGCGATGGTTACCGCAACGGTAATTGACCACGTGAAAGGAGACAAAGTAATTATTTTCAAAAAGAAACGTAGAAAAGGTTACAGAAAAAGAAACGGTCACCGTCAGCAGTTTACTGCAATTACAATTACAAATATTAAAGCATAATCATCCTGTATTCAGGAATAATATAGAGAAACCATGGCACACAAAAAAGGAGTCGGTAGTTCGAAAAACGGTCGTGAATCACATAGCAAACGCTTAGGTGTGAAAATTTTTGGTGGACAAGCAGCGATTTCTGGTAACATTATTGTTCGTCAGAGAGGAACGCAGCATCACCCAGGAAACAATGTAGGAATTGGAAAAGACCACACATTGTTTGCTTTAACGGATGGTTTAGTAGAATTTCGTAAGAAAAAAGACAATCGTTCATTTGTATCTGTAGTTCCATTTGAAACTGCAACTGCATAATAAACAGATGATATCATTGAAAAGGCCGCAATTGCGGTCTTTTTTTTTGCCCACGAAATTGGCAAGTCCTTCATTTAGACAAATTGACTACCTTTATTCAAACAGAATACATGAACTTTTCCCGAGCGCAACGTTACCTATTGAGCCTTTGTTCAGGACTCCTTTTGAGCATTTCCTTCCCTTTTACCGGAAGCATCACGCTCCTCGTTTTTATTGGCTTTGTCCCGCTCTTGTTTCTATCCGAGGATTTACAAGCGAAATCCAAAGGCGGATGGCACTTGTTCCTTCAAACGTATTTCTCTTTTTTAATCTTCAATTTAGGTTCAACTTGGTGGGTCGCTAATTCCTCCTTTGTTGGGGCGCTATTAGCATTCGTCTTCAATACCTTGTTCATGTCGCTGACATTTGTCCTTTTTCATTTCGTGAAGAAAGGACTAAAATCCAATTGGGTAATCTGGACACTCCTTCCACTTTGGATCAGTTTTGAATACTTTCATTTTAACTGGGACCTTTCTTGGCCTTGGTTAACACTTGGTAACTTTTTTAGCATACGTACCTCATGGATTCAATGGTATGAATACACAGGTGTTTTTGGAGGAAGTGCCTGGGTGCTTTCCGTAAACATTTTCATCTTTCTATGGGTCCGTTCGGTTTGGATCAGGAAACAAAAGGTTTGGAATAGTTGGTTGGCTGGAACTTCAATCAGTCTACTCACTCCTGTTTTGATTAGTTTATTCCACTTACCAATCCTTCAATTTTACAAAGGAGTGGATTTATACCATGTCGCGGTGATTCAACCCAACATTGACCCATACAACGAAAAGTTTGCCTTAGGAACGAGCAACGAACAGCAACTTCAACGATTTTTCAAGCTGGCGAATTCGGTTGTGGATTCCACCACCGATTTAGTCGTTGGACCTGAAACAGCCATCAGTCAGGGATTTATCGAGTCTCGTTTGCCAGGACTTCCCTTTTTCTCGCTGATTCAAACCGAAATGAAAAAATGGGGTAAGGCAGAGTTGCTTATCGGAGCTTCGACTGTAGAATTATTCGACACCAAACATTCTCGTGCGAGTATTTACATTCCTGGGCAAAGAATCTACTATGAAAGTTACAATAGTTCCCTGCTCATCCCACAAAGGGGAGAGTCTTCGTTCATTCACAAGTCCAAACTAGTTCCAGGTGTGGAAATGATTCCATTCTCGAATTTATTTCCATTTTTGGAGACATTAGCAATCGAAAACGGCGGAACATCCGGAACATTGGGGATTGAAAAGGAACCGAAAGTTTTTCGTGCTAAAGAGAAATTAGCTCCAATCGTTTGTTATGAATCCATTTATGGAGACTTTGTTTCGAGGCAGGTCAAACAGGGTGCGCGTTTTTTAACAGTAATTACCAACGATGGTTGGTGGGGAGACTCTCCTGGATACAAGCAACATTTTTCCTTCTCCTCTCTCCGAGCAATAGAAAACAGACGTTGGGTAATTCGGAGTGCTAATACAGGGAAAAGCGGAGTTTTTGATGAATTCGGGCGAATCAAAAAAGAAACGAAGTACTGGGAAGAAGATGCCTTCACCTATTCCATTCCGCTATTAGACACCATGACTTTTTATTCCAAAAATGGAGATTATATTGGCGTTGTATCCTCGATTTTCTGCCTTCTTATCCTTTCTATGACTATTGTTAAGTTTATGTTAAGTAAAAAGAAATAGGTATCTTTGTCTTAATGAAATGTATGCGTTTTTCCATTGTGTTCTTGTGTCTTTTGTTTACTGTTGCTCACAGTCAAGTGCATCACTGGGAAACAATTGTAAAAGACAACAGTACATGGTATTATCAGGTTCCAACTGCAGCGTCTTCCCCAGAATGGATTTCGCCTTCGTTTACCGTGAATTCATGGTTTCAAGGAATCGGTGGATTTGGATTTGGGGATGGAGACGACAACACCATTTTACCTAGTTCCGCCGTTTCAGTCTACACCCGCATTGAATTTAATATTGCAAACCTCGATCAAATTGTGGCGCTGGCGCTTCACTTTGATTACGACGATGGATTTGTCGCCTATTTAAACGGTACGGAGGTCGCTCGAAATGGCCTTGCTGGAACAGGTCAACCCACATTCAATCAATTGGCAAACATTTCACATGAAGCCAAACTCTATCAGAATCAACAGCCAGATCAACTAATCATTAATCAAAACCAATTAAGCGGACTTTTGGTAAACGGAACAAATGTTTTCTGTGTAGAGGTTCATAATCAACTTGCAAATTCATCTGACCTCACCTGCCGAAACTTCTTAAGTGTTGGTGTGAACAATTCAAGTATCACTTACGGTCCAATTCCAAGCTGGTTTACACCGCCATTTGTTCTGACTAGCTCCAATTTGCCCATTGTGGTACTAGACACCTATAATGTTGACATTCCCGATGAACCAAAAATAGATGGTACCATGGGAATTATTTTCAATGGCGAAAGCCAAATGAATTACCTGTCTGATCCTTTCAACGAGTTTTATGGTCAAATCGCCATTGAAAAACGAGGTTCTTCCTCTAATTCATTCCCCATGAAATCGTATGGACTCGAAACGCGTGGTCCGGATTCGGTCAATTACAACGTTTCTCTTTTTGATTGGCCGAGTGACAACGATTGGATTCTTTACGCGCCTTATACAGATAAATCACTGATCAGAAATGTACTCACTTATGATCTTGGACGTCAAATGGGACAATACGCACCGAGAACAAAATTATGTGAGGTGATACTTAATGGATCGTATATCGGCGTCTATGTTTTGATGGAACGAATTAAAGTTAATCCTGGACGCGTAAACGTTGATCCTTTAATGTTTACAGATACGCTCGACAATCATCTGACTGGTGGATACATAATAAAAGTAGATAAAACTACGTCAGGAGGAATCATTGCTTGGACCTCCCCTTATACAGCACAAGCACCTAGTACTGGACCAATGTATTATCAACTGCATGATCCAGACATCAGTGAATTACATCCCTTACAATTAAATTACATCCATGATTACGTGGACAATTGGGAAACGGTGTTGAAAAGTACCAACTTCGCCAATCCACAAACGGGATTCAGGGCTTTTTCAGATGAATTGTCATTTATAGACTATATGATCATCAATGAATTATCTAAAAATGTTGATGGTTATCGTATTTCCACTTTTTTGCATAAGAAAAGGTTCAGTGAAGGCGGGAAAATTCATGCGGGTCCGCTTTGGGACTTCAATTTAGGCTGGGGAAATGCAAACTATTGTGAAGGTGGACAAACATCTGGCTGGGAAATTAATTTTAATTCTGTTTGCCAAGGAAATGGTCCTAATATGAATCCATTTTGGTTCAATCGCATGCTGCAGGATACCGTTTTTGCGAATAATGTCAATTGTCGTTGGACCGAACTTCGCACGAGTATTTTAAGCGATTCAAGCTTCATTCATTATATTGATTCCATGGCGACTATTTTAACAGATGCCGCTGCTCGCAATTACAATCGTTGGCCAATTCTTGGAGTATATGTATGGCCAAACAACTATATTGGAAACACCTATCAAGAGGAAATTACCTACATGAAAAATTGGATTCTAGCTAGAACTGCTTGGATGGATGCAAATATGTTTGGTGCATGTTCCTCTCTTGAAGTGGAAACGATTAAATCCACATTGAAAATCGTACCGAATCCTACACAAGATTTTGTAACGATCTCCGGGATTTCATCCAACGCTAACCTAGAACTAAAAGATTTTTCCGGGAAAACTATTCGAATCATCCCAATAAATCAGTCACAATCTACCATTGATCTATCCGATTTAGCCAATGGAATTTACTTTATCACTGAATCAATCAGCGGAATTTATGCAAAAATCATTAAAAACTAAGGTACACACCCTATTGGTTGGTACAGCCATTATCCTGACTCAATCAGCATGTGTAAAGAAAAATGTAGGTCCAGGTGGGACATCTGGCATTACTGGATCTGTTACTGGACAAAATTTCGAACAAGGCAAAAACGAAATCCAGCACATCACATTTACTGCGGGATCTCAACTCGAACATGGCGATTATTTTTTATTAAATGATCTAACTTACGGGGCGAATTACTACATCTATTTCTCCAATCCAACTTGGATTTCTCCAGCGAATCCCAATCTACAGGGAAGAATTGGATTAGAAGTTATCTTCAATTATAGTGATTCAAATGTGGATATCGCTCAAGCTGTCAAAACAAAACTAGAGTCTGTGGGAGTTTTAAGCGCCAATTTATCGCTGCAGCAAGACATCTTAACACTTTCTTGGAAAAGTAGGGGGAATGTTGTTGATCCAGATAACGGAACGACCAACTTTGCCGTAGATGTTTCTAATCAAGGAGAAGCTGACTTTCTACAAACGGGCGTTTTAAGCATGGCTGAAAAACGTGTTTATTTATGTTATGGGGATAATAACTACTCCAGTGAGGATGTGCGCACCAATCAATTGGGAGAATTTTTCTTTACTGATTTACAAAAAGGCACCTACAAAGTATATGTCATTAGTATGTCTCCTCCCTATGAAGAAATGCACAAAGAAGTAGCGAAATCAGTGGTGATATCTGAAAATAAAAGTATTGTTAACGCGGGAGTTCTCGGTATTTATTATTGATGAAAAAGATTCTTTTACCCATTCTTTTATGGAGTAGCTTCTCCTTTGGTCAAACCGGCCTTTGGATGGATGTCAGCATGGCAAAAAAATGGAACAAAAACCAATCTTCGGGAATTGGAATTGGAAACAGACAAAACCTTGGACTGGGATTCGATCGTATTTTCCTTGATGCAGGCCACCAAGTTCGCATATTAGATGGACTGCAAATCACAGCTTCTTATCGTTTAGCCTTAAACGAAAAAGGAGATCAACTGGTCCTAGCCGGAGATCGACTTTCGCTACGATTTCAACTTGGTTTTAAATTATCCATTTTAGACGCTTTCGACATTGGTCCAAAAAGACTGAACTTAAATTGGTCAAGTGTACAACAATGGGGAATACAAATTGGACAGCAAACAAGCAGTGTTTGGCGAAACAAAATGAGTTTGGGTTACGATATAAAAAACTTTCCGCTGAGTCCTATGATAAGTGCGGAGCATTTTTATCGATGGAATGCAAATGTCGTTTATACACCAACTGAAGTACTTGTTAGTGGAGCAACTGTACAATGGCGTTATTTTATTGGAACTGAGCTAGAGCTGCAAAAAAAACAATCGGTAAAGATCCAAGTTGGACTTAGACAACGATCAAGTGGAAATCAACCATTGCTTCGTTTATCGTACAGCAAATCCTTTTAATTTTTAGCAAATAAAAAAGGGAGACCCGAAGACCTCCCCTTTCCATCAATCAACATTTTCAATGTTTAATAACCATCATTTTGGTCTAAGTTTCTATTCAACACGATATCCGCAGTTGGAATCGGATATAAATTCAAATACGAATCTATACCACTACCTACTACATCACCACCTTTGAAAGGCCATACATAATCGCCACTCGTAAAGTATCCGAAACGAATTAAATCCGTTCTTCTCGTTGCTTCCCATTGCATTTCACGTGCACGCTCATCAAGGATATCATCTAATGTTAAGGTCGCAACATTGAATGATGAATTTCCATATCCTCTTTCACGAATGTAATTCACGTATTGAACTGCTGCTGCTGAGTTACCCAAACGCAATTGGGCTTCAGCATACATTAAATACACATCTCCTAAACGGAATAATGGAAAATCGATGTCTGTGTGAGCAGTGGTCGAATTATTTGATGCATTTCCACCTGTAGACGTTTTGTTCTTAAACTTAGGATTTGCATAGCCGTGAGTAAACGTCGACATAATTGTGATTTCCTTTTGCTGTCCAGTTGTGTAGAACATCCAACGCGTATCTTGTGTTGTGTCCGCAAATTTATCGACGAACGGCGCTTTTGCCCGAAGTCCACCCCATTTATTATTTACACCGTAATTAGCCGCAACCATACTACTTCCTCCTAATGAAGCACAAACCAAGA
>JBILRU010000160.1:0-3396 GCA_044372485.1 Crocinitomicaceae bacterium | reverse complement strand
GAAATGGAAGTTGTTGTATTGGAAATCGATCGCGATAACCGTCGTATTTCTTTAGGACACAAACAATTGGAAGAAAATCCATGGGATGTGTTTGAAGCAACTTTCGCTGAAGGTACTGTACACAGTGGAACAATCATCGATATGAAAGATAAGTCTGGTATCGTTGCACTTCCTTATGGTGTTGAAGGGATTTGTCCTGCTAAACACTTGAAAAAAGAAGATGGTTCTAATGCGAAAATGGAAGAAATCCTTGACTTTAAAGTGATCGAATTCAACAAAGACGCGAAGAAAATTGTTCTTTCTCACACACGTATGTTTGAAGAAGGTGAAGACAAACCAACCATCACTAAATCTGGTAAGAAATCAGCCGGAGGAAGTGGAAGTGGTAATGGAAACGGAAATTCAACGGATCAAGCTGTAAAAGCAATCAACCAAAATACTGAAAAATCAACTTTAGGTGATTTAGGTGGATTGGCTGAATTGAAACAAAAAATGGAGAAAGGCGAATAAGTCAATTCTTTAAATAGATAAAGGGAGGTTCGCCTCCCTTTTTTTATGCCCTTAAACGTGAAAAAGGTGTTAATAACCTAGGGACATTCATCTTCACTTATCTGTTTATCAACTGAATTAATATGTAAATTTGTCTGCTTAGAATATGAATATAACAGAACTTTCAGGGACAGTAAAGGATATTTTCGCGGCTTACCTCGAACAGAATGGTCACAGAAAAACTCCGGAACGATTTGCTATTTTAGCAGAGATATACCAATACGAAGGTCATTTTGATATTGAGACACTCTACATCAAAATGAAAAATCACAATTACCGAGTTTCTCGAGCAACACTATACAATACCATTGAATTGCTTTTGGCATGTAATTTAGTTACAAAACATCAATTTGGTAAGAACCTCGCGCAATTTGAAAAGTCTCATGGTTCAAAACAACATGACCATGTCATTTGTACAGATACTGGGGAAGTTATCGAATTTTGCGATCCTCGGATTCAACAAATCAAAGCGACGATCGAAGAACTTTTTCAAGTAACCGTTCAACACCACTCTCTTTATTTTTACGGAGTGAAAAATCAACCAAAATCATAGAGATGAAGGTGAATTTACTTGTCGATTCGGAATATTCAGTACTATCTTTTGATGGTAAATTGATGTCTGATGCTGACCTAGCGGATGCACATCTATTACTCAACACCTTGACAAATTGGAATGTTGTTTTGGATTTAGCAAAACTATCTTACGTCAATTCATCTGGTATTGCTTTTTTTGTCAAAGTATTGACAAGAGCGAGATTGAATCAAGGAGATGTTGTCGTATTGAATGTAAATGAACAATTAACGAAAATTTTTGAACTGACGAAAATCAATCAAGTGTTTCACATGGCAAACACACTGATGGAAGTCAAAGCATACTTTAAAAAATAAGCATGAAAGTAGATGTACTGTTAGGATTACAATGGGGTGATGAGGGCAAAGGAAAAATTGTCGATGTCTTGACACCTGATTATGATATTATTGCACGTTTTCAAGGTGGACCTAATGCTGGACATACCCTCGAGTTTAATGGAATCAAACACGTACTTCATACGATTCCTTCTGGTATTTTTCATCCAAATGTGGTGAATCTTGTTGGAAACGGTGTCGTAATCGATCCAGTTATTTTTCAGGGAGAATTAGATAAGCTAGCGCCTTTCAATATTGATTTTGCTAATCGCCTATTGTTGTCAAAGAAAGCACATTTAATTTTGCCAACACATCGACTTTTAGACGCCGCTTCAGAAACAGCAAAAGGAAAAAATAAAATTGGATCCACCTTAAAAGGAATTGGACCAACGTACATGGATAAAACCGGAAGAAACGGTTTACGTGTAGGAGATATTTTCTCTCCGAACTTCCAAGAAAAATACAACGTCCTCGTGGAAAAACATGTTGGCATGTTGAAACATTACGAAGGATTCGAATATGATCTTTCTTCCTTGGAGAAACCTTGGATGGATGCAATTGAGAATTTGAAAAAATTAAAAGCGGTGGACAGTGAGCATTACTTAAATACAGCTTTATTGAATGGAAAACGTGTCCTTGCTGAAGGTGCGCAAGGAACAATGCTCGATATCGACTTTGGAACGTATCCATTTGTTACGTCTTCTAATACTGTAACTGCGGGAACGTGTACTGGACTCGGAATTGCACCAACACGCATTGGGAAAGTCATTGGTATTTTTAAAGCGTATTGCACGCGCGTTGGAAGTGGTCCCTTTCCTACTGAATTAGATGACGAAGTTGGAGAAGAAATTCGTAAAGAAGGACGTGAATTTGGAGCGACAACTGGACGTCCACGTCGTTGCGGATGGATTGACCTTGTTCAAATGCGCTATGCAATCATGATTAACGGAGTTACAGAACTTTCCATGATGAAGGCAGATATACTCAGTATTTTCGATAAAATTAGTGTGTGTACACATTACTTAGTCAATGGCGAAAAGGTGTACGATTTCCCTTTTGATGTAAGTGATTTGGAATTCACACCTGTTTATGAGGAATTAGAAGGATGGAACTGTGACTTGACGGAATTGTCTGACTACGCTTCCGCACCAGAAGCATTAAAAAACTATGTGACTTATTTGGAAGCACAATTAAACGTTCCAATCAACGTTGTATCTGTTGGGCCTGACAGAAAACAAACATTAGCTAATCACTAAAATGAACATCAAACCATTCATACAAATTGCGCTCTTCTTGAGCGCATTTTTTTTTAGTGGAAAGGTATGTGCGCAAAAGAAAACACTAGAGTTACTTCCAGGTTCTGAGAAAATCTATTACAACAAGACTTCCGGGAAACATAGGCTTGTTGGAACCGTAAGTTTTGCTTACCATGGCAACACGATGTACTGTGATTCCGCTCACTACCAGGATAAACAAAAAATTGTCCAGGCATACGGTAATGTGCACATCCGAAAAGGCGATGTTAATCTATACTGTGATTCCCTCTATTATGACGAATCGAACAAGTACGCAAAACTTTGGGGAGATGTCCGAGTACGTGACCAAGAATACAAATTAAGTTCAGATTCACTCGATTACGACGCGAAACGTGGAAGAGCGATCTACCGAAATAAAGGACGAATTGAATCCATTGTTTCTAATGAACGCATCACGAGTACTCTTGGGTATTTCTACCCCAACAACGGAAGCTTCTTTTTCAGTGGAAACGTAAACTATTTAAAAAATGACTTAAAAGTCACAACGGATACCCTTCAATTTGCCTATGAGCAGCAGAAACTTTATTTCTATGGACCATCAACCATGCAAAACGACAGCATTATCATTCACTGTAGCAAAGGCTGGTTTCATGTGCAGACCGAAGAAGGTGTTTTGTACAAACAA
>JBILRU010000060.1:0-12985 GCA_044372485.1 Crocinitomicaceae bacterium | reverse complement strand
CGAAGTGATTCAAAAAACGAGCATCATCAAAGGCGATACCTTGTTTTTAAATACGAAACTCAACAATTACGAAGGAAGAGGAAATGTCTTTTACAAAGATTTTACTCAGAATATGGCGTTCATGGGCAACAAAGCTAAATCGAGTAATAGCTTACATTTTGCTTATTTAACAGGAAATACGCTTGCCTTTAAAGTCTATGACGGTGATACCTTGTATTTACATGCGGATTCTTTGATCATTCATAAAGACAGTTTAAATAGAACCACTGAAACCATTGCACACCGCAATGTTCGAATATTCAATCAAGGCATGCAAGGAATATGTGATTCTGCTCGTTACGATCCAAAAACTGAAGAATTATTCCTGCGTAGCAAACCCATTATTTGGTCTCAGAATGCTGAATTGAAAGGACTTACCATGAAAATATCCATGCAAGATAGTTCTTTGAAACAAATAGAAATCATTGATCAAGCAAGCGCTGTCATGGAAATTGACTCAGGAAAATATTACAATCAACTTGCAGGTAGAACCATGACCGCATTTTTTGTCAATAATGAACTAGTCAAGGCGGATGCCAAAGGAAATGCTTGGACCATCTTCTATCCAGAAGAAGAAAAGAAAACAGATACGAGTTTTGTGAAAATCAGAAAAGGAATGAACCGATTGTTTGCATCTGATTTATTGGTGGAACTAGACAGTGGTGAAGTGAAATCCATTACATACTACGACAAACCTGATGGTATTTTTTATCCGATGAATCAAATCAAACCAGAAGAACAATTCATCAAAGGATTTTCGTGGAATCCACTTTTGAGACCAAAAGACCCCTATTCCATTCGTAAAGATTACTGAATCTCCTCGCCTTCTGCTGAATCCCAACGAGTTACACGTTGAACACCTTCTACTTCCTCGAATTTACGTGTCAATTGTTCCAATTGCGCTGTATCGTAAACAAGTACTTTGATTCTTCCTTCGAAAACACCATCATTCGTTTCAAATGAAATACTTTTCATGTTCACGTGATTTTGCTTGGAAATGATCTCTGTTAATCTGTTTACCATACCCAGTTGATCAATTCCTACAATTCGAATAGCTGCAATACGCTCAATCAATTGTTCACCTTCCCACTTTGCTTTTAGGCAACGGTATGCAAGTTTAGACATGAGATGAACAGCATTTGGACAATTGTAACGGTGAATTTTAATTCCACTACTAATCGTGATGAAACCAAAAATCTTATCCCCAGGAATCGGATTACAACAACGAGCCAACTGATAATCAAAGCCTTTGAAGTCTTCCCCAATGATGATGGTATCTTTATCAGTATTGATTCCTTCAAACGTTCCTTCTTCCGTTCCACTATTGATTTTTTTGGATTGAATTTTACGCTGCGATTGCAACATTCCCCCAACAACTTCTAATTCACGTAGTTTGGACAAATCAACCTTTCCTTTGGCAATACGAAAATAAAGCTCACTGATGGTCGACACATGAAAATGGTTCGTTAAATATTGAATATTTTCTTGAGTCATTCGCACATTAAACTGTTTGAATTTTCGCTCCAATATTTCCTTTCCGTCCGAAGCGATTTGTTTTCGTTCTTCGTTCAGTGAAGATTTAATCTTTTGCTTGGCACGTGCGGTAACGACAAATTTCAACCATTCATCATTTGGCTTTTGTTTTTTGGAAGTTAATATCTCCAATTGATCCCCGTTTAACAACTGATAACTTAAGGGCATCAATCGGTTATTCACTTTTGCACCAATGCAACGATCTCCAATTTCTGTATGAATGTCGTAAGCGAAATCTAAGATGGTTGAACCGATTGGCAAAACACGTAATTCACCTTTTGGTGTAAAAAGATAAATTTCATCATTGAATAAATTCAGCTTGAAGTCATTCACAAAATCCAAAGCATTCATATCCGGACTGTCTAATAAATCACGGATTTCTGCAATCCATCGGTCAAATTTATTTTCGTCCGTCTTTGATTCTTTGTACTTATAATGTGCTGCTAATCCATGTTCTGCGATGTCATCCATTCGTTTGGAACGAATTTGCACTTCTACCCAACGTCCTTGCGGTGACATCACCGTTGTATGCAATGATTCATAGCCATTTGCACGTGGAGTTGAAATCCAGTCGCGCAAACGATCTGGACTCGGTTGATAGAAGTCTGTTACGACACTATAAATGCGCCAACAATCTGCTTTCTCCAACTCGTATGGCGTATCGACAATAATGCGCAAGGCAAACAAGTCAAATACTTCTTCGAAGGGAACGCTTTTCGATTGCATTTTACGCCAAATAGAAAAAATAGACTTTGGACGCGCTTTGATGTCAAAATGATAACCTTGATTTTCTAATTCTTCCTTAATTGGCGCAACAAATCGACGAATAAATCGATTTCTTACATCCTGCGTGCTTTTCAACTTGGAATCAATCTCCTTAAAAACCTCCGGTTCGCAGTACTTCATGGAAAGATCTTCCAATTCTGTTTTGATAGGATACAATCCCAATCGATGAGCCAAAGGGGCATACAGAAAACGTGTTTCTGAAGCAATTTTCAATTGCTTTTCGACCTTCATACTCGATAAAGTTCGCATGTTATGAAGTCGATCCGCTAATTTGATAAGTACAACACGAAAATCATCTGAAATGGTGAGGATCATTTTACGGAAATTCTCCGCTTGAATGGATGTATTCTCGTCGAAAACCTCAGGGATTTTTGTGAGTCCATCAATGATTGCACGAACTTTAGATCCAAAAATATCTTCAATATCTTGTAAAGTAATGTAGGTGTCCTCCACAGTATCGTGTAGCAATGCACAGGCAACAGCGATGGGCTCTAATCCCATTTCTTCTGCACAGATGCGCGCAACGGCAATCGGATGATATATGTATGGTTCGCCAGATTTTCGACGCATGTCCTTATGCGCTTCTAATGCAATATCGAATGCTTTACGCACCATTTTCGTCTCCTCCCGACTTCGATCTTTCATGGCTCTCAATAAGCCTTTGAACGCATTCAATATTTCGATGCGTTCGAGTTCTAAGTCAATCGTTGACGAGTCGTAGTCTTGCATTTATTTCGCAGGTAAAATTTTCGCTTTCACTTCGCCGAATCCAATTCGTACTTCAGCGTTTTGACAGAAACCTCTCATCGTAACGGTGTCACCATCCTGAATGAATCGTCTTTCTGTACCATCATTCATTGCCAGTGGTTTCGTTCCTTTCCAAGCTAATTCTAACATGGAACCGAAGGAATCAGGCGTAGATCCAGAAATCGTTCCAGATCCCATTAAATCTCCACAACGCACATTACATCCATTCACCGTATGATGTGCTAATTGTTGAGACATGTTCCAATACATATATTTGAAATTCGAGTTAGAAATGATTTTTTCCGTGGAGTTTTCCGGAGTCATTCCCACTTCTAAATGAATGTCATATGATTTTTTTCCTTCAAACGCGAGGTAAGAAAGTACAGAGGGATCCTGTTCCGGAGTGTTCACGGCAAAAGGCTGCAAGGCATCCATGGTTACAATCCAACAAGAAATAGACGAAGCGAAATTTTTACCTAAAAATGGTCCTAGCGGAACGTATTCCCATTTTTGAATATCTCGTGCAGACCAATCATTAAACAAGCACATTCCAAAAATAAAGTCCTCTGCTTCAGTTGTAGAAATTGAATCACCTAAGGGTTTTCCATCATAGGTGATGAATCCCATTTCTAATTCGAAATCCAATTGACGAGAAGCGGCAAAAATCGGCGGCTCGTTGTCATCCGGTTTGATTTGTCCTTTTGGACGATGAATGTCTTGTCCAGATATAATCACTGAAGACGAACGCCCATGGTATCCAACAGGAATCCATAACCAGTTTGGCAACAAAGCGTTTGCTGGATCACGAAACATGATTCCAACGTTTGTTGCGTGTTCTTTACTGGAATAAAAGTCTGTGTAGTCACCAATTTGCACCGGCATACACATATCCACTTCATTCACCGCAAATAATGTCTTTTGAATTGATTCATTAGTAGCTGCAGCTTGATTTTCAATTGAAAAAAAATCAGAAAGAGCTTGTCGTAAAAGACGTGTTGCTTCTTTTCCCTTTTTCATCATTGGATTCAAGTATTCTTGTTGAAAATCACTAGCAGTGAATCCATCCACATGCAATTGACCCATCTCAAAGAGTTGCGCGATGTCAATGACCGTATCGCCAATGCGCGTTGCGACGCATGGAACACTTCCATTTGATTTCACTACACCAAATGGTAAGTTTTGAATCGGGAAATCAGATCCCTCTGGAACGGAAATCCATGAACGTAAACTTGGATTATTTGCTGCTATCATTTTCTACTTTTATTAAACGTTGAAACGGAAATGCATTACATCTCCATCTTCTACCACGTATTCTTTTCCTTCTACTTTAAATTTACCGGCTTCTTTCACCGCGCTTTCAGAACCAAACGTAATGAAGTCATTGTATTTCATCACTTCAGCGCGAATGAATCCTTTTTCGAAATCAGTATGAATCACTCCTGCTGCTTGTGGCGCGGTCATCCCTTTGCGAATGGTCCATGCACGCACTTCTTTTACTCCAGCAGTGAAATACGTTTGTAAATTCAATAAGTGGTATGCTTGACGAATCAAACGGTTTACTCCTGGCTCTTCGAGTCCAAGTTCATCAAGGAACATTTGACGTTCGTCGTATGTTTCTAATTCCGTAATATCAGCTTCGATTTTTGCTCCAATGATCATCACTTCTGCATTTTCACTTGCTACAGCTGCTTTTACAGCTTCCACATGTGCATTTCCTGTTTGTACTGAATCTTCGTCCACGTTACACACATACATCACTGGTTTCGAAGTGATTAAATTGAATTTATGAATGATGTCGAATTCTTCTTGTGTGAAATCTAAACCACGGATCGAACGTCCTTGCTCTAATCCTTCTTTGATTTTGTGAGCTAGTTCATTCTCCTTCACCGCATCTTTGTCACCAGACTTGATCACACGAGATAAACTCTGGATTTTTTTCTCCACAGAATCCAAGTCTTTTAACTGCAACTCGATGTCGATGATTTCTTTATCGCGAATTGGGTTTACACTTCCGTCCACGTGGATAATGTTTCCATCATCAAAACAACGCAGTACATGCAAAATAGCATCTGTCTCACGGATGTTCGCTAGGAACTGATTCCCTAATCCTTCGCCTTTCGATGCTCCTTTCACCAATCCAGCAATATCAACAATCTCCATCGTTGTTGGTACTACACGCTCTGGATTTACCAAGGTTTCTAATTTCTCCAAACGTGGATCTGGAACAGATGTCGTTCCGACATTTGGTTCTATGGTACAAAAAGGGAAATTCGCCGATTGCGCCTTTGCATTTGATAAACAGTTAAATAAAGTTGATTTTCCAACATTCGGCAAGCCGACAATTCCACATTTTAAAGCCATTATAAGTATTTTTTATGAGCAAAGATACAAAGAATCTCGCCTGACAGAGTAACGGAAAGTACTAGATTTTAACTCTCGAAATGAATCCCATGGATTTTGGTTATTTTTATGACAAAATTCACCGATGAAACACCTACTTTCCATTTGCATTCTTTCATTGACCACCGTTCTATATGGACAAGATTCGTTAATGATTCGCTCTATTTATGATGAGGCCTTACTTCGTGGTGAATCCTACGAAAACCTCCGCCAATTATGTAAAAATATTGGACCCAGATTAAGCGGATCATCAGAAGCACAAATGGCGGTCGAATGGAGTCAAGCGAAGATGAATACATATGGATTCGATCGAGTTTATCTTCAGGAGATTAAAGTCCCACATTGGGAAAGAGGAACGAAGGAAAGTGCTTGGTTTCGAACGTCAGACGGACAAGTAACCAAAGTTCACTTACTTGCTTTGGGCGGTTCCATCGGGACAAATGGCACGATGGAAGGTGAAGTCATTGAATTCAAGACGATTGACGAACTTAAAAAAGCAAAACCATCCAAGATTAAAGGCAAAATTGTCTTTTTAAATCAAGCGATGGATGCGACACAAATCTCAACTTTCAAAGCCTATGGAGCTTGTTACGCGATTCGCGGAAATGGAGCGGTTGAAGCAGGTAAATTAGGAGCAAAAGCAGTGATTATTCGCTCCCTTGGACTTCCGGAGGATGTGCATCCACATACGGGATCCATGCATTACGAGGATTCTGTCGAACGCATTCCTGCTGGTGCGTTGGCAACAGCAGATGCAAGCACATTGTCTACCGCTCTGTCAAAAGGAAACGTTCAGTTTATTTTTGAGATGGATTGCCGTGTTTTTCCAGATGCGACATCATATAATGTCATTGCCGAAATCCGTGGAAGCGAGAAACCGGAAGAAATCATTGTTTTTGGTGGACATTTAGATTCATGGGATGCTGGTGAAGGTGCGCACGACGATGGCGCTGGTGTCATTCATTGTTTGGAAGCATTACGCATTCTAAAAGAACTCAACTACAAACCTAAACACACCTTAAGAGTGGTATTTTTCATGAACGAAGAAAATGGAAACATGGGCGGAAAATCTTATGCTTCTATCGTGAAATACGCTGGTGAAAAACACATTGCGGCGTTGGAGTCCGATCGAGGTGGATTCGTCCCACGTGGATTTGGTGTCGATGGTTCCGATGCGCAGGTAGCCTTTCTTCAAACCTTTGCTCCAAACTACAAAAACTACGACTTACACGTTTTTGAAAAAGGATACGGCGGTGTTGACATAGGTCCGTTGAAGGAACAATATCCAGGAATTCCCTTGTTTGGATTCGTTCCGGATTCTCAGCGTTATTTTGATTATCACCACGCGCCAAGCGATGTATTTGAAAATGTCAATAAACGTGAGTTAGAATTAGGCGCTGCAGCGATTTCCAGCTTTGTTTATTTGTTGGATTTAAAGTTGAAGTAAGAGTTTAATGTGCTAATCTGCCAATGTGCTAATGTAGTCTAGGGCCTCTAAAAAAGAAAATCCTCAGCTGCTAATTTCACTTTTGGTTTATCGAGTTGATTGACAGCTAATTTCACTCGTTTTTGATCAGCATCGGAGAGGAAAACGGACACTAAGACGGACATCTCAATTTTCAAGAGTCGGTGCATAATGATCAAGTCTTTCAAGGTGAAGGGTTTGATGCCGTTCATTAATTCGGACATATGTGTTTTGCTTTTGTGCCCGAGGATGGAACCCAAATTTTCTTGAGTTAATTCCAATTGCTTCAATCGATTTCGAATGGTTCGTTTGCGCGTTTCCAAGAACTGACGTTCTTGATCGGCAATGAACTCTGCTTTTTCGCTCTGAATTAGCTGACGATCATCTATGGAGTCTGCATCTGCCCACTCTGAACGCTCATAGCTTTCAAGTAGCTCGCGTAACTGATGACGCAAGGTTGTAAATTGTGCATCTTCTTTGGCTAACAAGCGAAGTTTACGCTCTGCCACTAACGCACGTTCATAATCTAATTCATTGGAAAGTCTACCTTTCTTTAAGATTGCTTCGATGTCAAATTCTGTTTTCATGATGTGATATACCCCTTGTTTTTCAGCCATTTCTCAATGACTTTTTTATTATTTTTAAATACGATCTCATATTCTTGATGAGAACCTGCCCAAACAATCGTTGCTTCACCTTCTTCTTCCAATTCGATTAGAATCATGGTGCGATGAACCGAAATATTGAAAAAATAAAAACCATCTGAATGCACTGGATCTGCATCTTTTCGAATGGTTTTAAGACTTGAATCTTCGGTATGAAAACTTTCTAGCGTTAAGAGTAATTTGTCTATTTCTCTCCACAATTTTTGATTTCCAAGATTCTTCTTTTTGACTTTCATCAAAATTTTTCTTCCAATTACTCTCATCGAACAACAACATGAAATTACTAATAAGTTCTGATATAAACCGAACTTTAATCATTTTTTTTTCGATTTAATCTTTCAAAAGGAAACTTGATGATCAGTGAATCCTGAAATCAATGATAAAATCGCGTGTTTCTATAACTCGAAAATGTTTGGATTATTGTTGCGTTGAGGGAATAAGTCCACAGGAACGGAAGAGCAAGGAAGAGTGTGAGTTCGGAGAGCGAATTAGCGTGATATAACCCAATAAATCACGACCCAAATCGCCGTAAATAGTGCACTAACCAACAAAAGGGATTTCATGTCGATTTTCTTTTTCTTCAATAATACCTGCCAAAGTACGATGATCCAAACGATGAGTCCAAGGACAATGGGGATAAAGATGCGCAACATAAGTTTTTTTTACGAAGTTAAGATTTCCCTACGACAATTCCATATACCGCACGTCTTGCTGAAAGGGCAATTTTTGCATCCACCCTACTTGTAAACAGTAGTATGAAAACTCTTCGGTTACTACTCCCCGCAGGTGATAAATTCCTTTTCCATGAAAGGGAAAACGCCGCACGCTCTCCGGAAAATGAACGGTATCAATCGTGTCACCGTTCACATCGATAAAGGTTCCGAAATTCATCAAATCTCCTTTTGTTGTCTTGGATTGCTTGATGGCCACCAAATACCCAAATAATTCGACGGTCATCCCCAATAAACGCTCCATTTCCATCGCCTTGACATGTCCTTCCGGAAGTGCTGTCTGTAGCAAGCGAAAAGGATTACACAGCGGAAATCCCATCAATTCCATTTGCTCAAAGGACGCCTCTTCCTCCTGCTCTTCCAAGTCTGGCAGCTCAAAATGACGCGAACGAACCTCAAACAATTCGATGCTTCGGTCCCGTTGTGGATTTTTATGGTGGTGAAAATGTGCTTTCCACAACAATTCCTTACGCTTTTCAGGGAAATCACGCAAGGCACCAATTCGAATCAACAGCGATGTTTGCTCCAATGGAACATGCACACGACGGACAAAATCTTCAAAATCACAGAATTCCCCCGCACGATCGCGTTCCTCAAAAATCTTCAAGACCAATGACGCTTCAATTCCTGCAACCAAGTTGAATCCAAGAATTAATGTATTCCCCGACAGCACACACTCATAGGAACCATGATTCACTGACGGAGCTTCAATCTCTGCTCCAAAACGACGCGCTTCGTGCACATAGATTTCTGTTCGGTAATAGCCTCCAAAATTGTTAATGGTTGCCGTCATGTATTCCAATGGATAATGCGCCTTCAAGTATAAACTTTGGTAACTTTCCACCGCATACGAAGCGGAATGTCCCTTCGAAAAGGCATAGCCCGCAAAACTCTCAATCTGACGCCAGACATCCATCGTCAATTTCTGATCGTAGCCTTTTTTTGTGCAATTGCCGACAAACTGTTCCTGAACACGCAAAAATTCCTCCCGCGAACGAAATTTTCCGGACATTCCCCTCCGGAGGACATCCGCTTCTGCTAAACTGAGTCCAGCAAAGTGATGCGCGACCTTGATGACGTCTTCCTGGTACACCATCACCCCATACGTTTCTGGCATAATTTCGAGTAAAATCGGATGTGCTTCCTTCCGTCGCTCTGGATTTCGGTGACGCAAAATGTACTCCCGCATCATCCCCGATTGCGCAACTCCTGGACGTATAATCGAGCTCGCAGCAACCAATTCAAGGTACGTTTCAACTTTTAATTTAGACATCAACATCCGCATGGCTGGCGATTCCACGTAAAAACAACCAAGTGCTTTTCCAGCCAACAACAACTGACAGACTTTTTCATCCTGCTTAAAATGCGCCACATCGTGAATGTCGTGCGGTGGTTCTTCGGGACGATTGTACGCAATCACCTCCAAGCAATCGTGAATTTTCCCGAGTCCACGCTGACTCAAAATATCGAACTTGTACAAGCCAACATCTTCCGCTTCCATCATTGAAAACTGTGTCGTTGGATACCCTTTTGGCGGTAAAAAAGTCGCTGAATACCAGGTCATTGGACGCTCGCTGATCACAATTCCTCCCGAATGCACACTCAAATGCGAGGGTAATCCTTGGATGTACTTGCTGTAACGCAAAACCAAGCGCGAGAATTGGTCCAACTTGTCAAATTGAAACTTCCCACTACTCAAGGTATCGATTTCCGATTTCGGCAAACCAAAGACCTTTCCCAATTCCCGAATAGTGGCGCGATACTGGAAGGTATTGTAGGTACACAGCCATGCGGTATGTGGATAACGTTCAAACAAATAGCGTACAATATCATCGCGATCCTTCCACGAGAAGTCAATGTCAAAATCCGGTGGATTCTTGCGGTAAAGGTTAATGAAACGCTCAAAATACAGGTCCAATTCGAGCGGATCAACGTCCGTAATGCGTAGCAAATACGCCACGATGCTATTCGCCCCACTCCCGCGTCCGACATGAAAATATCCTTTAGATCGCGCATACGAGGTAAAGTCCCACGTGATGAGAAAATAAGACAAGTAATGCTTCTCTGCGATGACTTCAATCTCCATCTCGATGCGCTCAATGATTTCATCCGTCACGACTTTGTAGCGGTAATCGAGTCCTTCCGCACAGAGTTCTTTGAGCAAGTTGCGATCTCCGTCAATCGTTCCGGTATACGTCGTTGGATTTTGAGGCTTGGCATCGTCACCGAACTCAAAGTTCACGCGGCAACGTCCAAACAAGGCTTCGGTACGCTCAATGATTTCTGGGTACTCGGAAACGCCGGCAGCAAGCGGAGCTTCTTTCCATTCTTGGTAGGAAATAAAACGTTCGTTCTCATCCGCCTGATCTTCTTTTTCCAACTTCGACAGCAAGCAATTGTGGTCAATGGCTCGAAGCAAACGGTGTGCGTTAAAATCCGCCTTCGATTGAAAGACCATTGATTGCAGCGCGAGCAACTTCCCTCTCGGAACCTTCTTGTATTTTATGTTTAAGTAAACTAATTCAGATAGCTGTATTTCAATGTATTCGTGTTCTTTTAGTTTCGCTGGATACTGCTCAATCGAATAACACACATAGCAACTTGAAAAGTGCGGCAAAACCCTTGGAAAAGGGATTTTTCGGTGAATAAACTGACTTAAAAACACATTCAATTCATTCAATCCATGATTGTTTCGCGCAATCACCGTCGCGATTTTCTCACGTTCATTGCGCAGCTCCACACCCACCACTGGAAGAATTCCTTTCCGTTGCGCTTCCCGCACAAAAGCAAGCACGGCACCTGTCGAATTGATGTCCGCCAAGAAAACATAGGGATAGCCGCTATCCGCTGCCCATTGGACAATGGCTTCCGGAGAATGAATGCCATACTTCAAACTAAAATGAGACTTCGTTTTCATAAAAGAGAATACTTACACACGTCGATTTGCGAGCAACATCGGCGGTTCTCCATTAAATGGATTATGGTGTCCGATCGTACGCGCCTCCATACCAATTGCCCGAATCACCGCTCGGTCACCGTAGCGCACCCGAATCTGATCCAGCGCTTTATACAGCGAAGCAAAATGCGTGTCGTTATCAAACAAGTTCAACTGGTGATGTCCAGAAACCAAGGAACTAAAGCGAATGCCAATGAGTCGAACCAGTAGGCGTCGGTTGTAAATGCGCTTAAACAATTCCGTAACGACCGGCAACAACTCATGATCTGCTGCGGTGTACGCAATTTGCTTTTGGAGTGTCTGCGTTTGAAAGTCAGAATAGCGAATTTTAACCGTTACACAGCCCGTCAGCTTCATTCCTCTGCGCAACTGAAAAGCTAAATTCTCCGCCATGGCAGCGAGGATTCCATTCAACTTCACGACATCAATCGTATCTTGATCGAAGGTTCGTTCAGTGGAAATAGACTTCCGCTCGTTGTATTGTTCCACGGGGGAATGATCGATTCCTTGAGCTTTTTTCCAGATACTCACGCCATTCATTCCCAGCGCCCCTTCCATCATCTCCATCGGCATTTCCTGCACTGTTTTGATTTTCCGCACACCAAGATTGCACAAGGTTTGATAGGTCTTGGTTCCCACCATCGGAATTTTCTTCACGGACAAGGGCGCCAAAAAATCGCGTTCCGTCCCGTAGTCGACGTGAATTTGATTGTTCGGTTTTGCTTCACCGGTAGCAATTTTGGACACTGTTTTATTCTGCGACAAGCCAAAGGAGATGGGTAATCCCGTTTCCTTCAGGATACGCTGACGCAGTTCTCCCGCATACTTAAAGGTACCGAAGAAGCGGTCCATTCCCGTGAAATCAATGTAGAATTCATCGATGGACATTTTCTCATACACGGGAACAGCCTCGCGGATGATTTCAGTTACATCGCGCGAGTATCCACTATACGTTTGTGTATTCCCCTTAATGACAATGGCTTCCGGACATCTTTCCCTCGCCATTTTCATCGGCATGGCGGAATGAATTCCAAACTGCCTTGCCTCATAGCTACAGGAAGCAACCACTCCTCGGTCACTTGTCCCGCCAATCAAAATGGGTTTTCCAACTAAACGACTATCTAATAAACGTTCACAGGAGACAAAAAACGTGTCTAGGTCCATGTGAACAATCGAACGCAATACTGACATGATCAAAAAGATTAAAGTAAATGCGTGCTATCGTTGGTCCAACAAAGTTACTAAAATGATTAGATATTCATCTTTTATTTTGATGATATTTTAATCATATTGATATTTTTCACTAAATTCAATAGAAAAAAAAGAAAGATGGAACTAACAACAATCAAAAACAGCATTCACGAAATCAGGGGAAAACGCGTCATTCTTGATTATGAATTGGCGAAAATGTATGAAGTAGAAACGCGTGTATTAAAACAAGCCGTGCGAAGAAACCTCGATCGATTTCCGGAAGATTTTATGTTTGAACTAACAGAAGTCGAAATGAAAAACTTGACATCACAAATTGTGATGTCAAGTTGGGGAGGTACTAGACATGGGACATTCGCTTTTACTGAACAAGGAATAGCCATGCTATCAAGTGTGCTAAAAAGTAAATTGGCCATCCAAATCAACATTTCCATCATGCGTGCATTTGTGATGA
>JBILRU010000039.1:0-16591 GCA_044372485.1 Crocinitomicaceae bacterium | reverse complement strand
GTACAAGCCATTTCCGAGTAAACAAGACCTTCGTGCTGCATGTGAAGAATCGCTTTATGGTTCCGACGATGGAAATAACATCTGTGATTCAACTATTGAAAAGGACATGTTCAATATGAAAATGGAACATGATGCGCCAATAAAATACAGTAAACTTCATAAAGGTTATTTTTACGAGGATCCGAATTTTAGCATCAACGATATTCCACTGTCTGAGGACGAACTGAGTTCCATTAAATTCGCTGTAAAAACCTTGCAGCAATTTAAGGAGGTTCCCTTTTTTCAGCAATTTGGAAATGCCATCGATAAAATTGTGGATCGCGTTTCAATTGGCGGGAATCCAGAGGATGAAGACATCCAAAAGTTTGTACAGTTCGAATCTGTTGTTTCTAGTGGTGGAAATGAACACCTCCCTCTAATTCTCGAAGCGATTCGAGGAAAGAAAATGCTGTGGTTTATCTATGCGAGCTTTGTGAAAGGAGTGGAAAAACCACGAAAAGTCTCTCCCTTATTTCTGAAGGAATACCGAAATCGTTGGTACCTCATCTGTTTTGACAAATTGAAAAACGACATCATTACTTACGCTCTAGACCGCATGCAGGAACCGAAAATTCTGGAGGATGAATCTAGCTTACCGGTCGATTTTCAACCAGAATTGTATTTCCAAGATACCATCGGAATTACCTCATACAAAGGAAAAGCGGAGCGAATTATCATCAAAGCAAACCAGGTTGCCGCGAAGTACATTGCTTCACAGCCCTTTCATCAATCACAAAAATTAACAAGCGAATCAGCTGATTTTAGCGTGTTTGAATTAACAGTTTTGGTATCCGAAGAATTCATCCGAAATTTGTTGGGTTATGCCGGGGAATTGGAAATTATCGAACCAAAAAGTTTACGCAAATCCATATCGGAGCGTGCAAAACAATTAAATAAAGTATACCAAGCAAAATAAGTAATTAAGGATTAAAGAAATAGAATCATGGAAATATTAAAAGAACTCATCAATGGCGTTTGTCGCATAACCTTAAACAGACCAAGTGTCTTCAATTCCTTCAATAAAACAATGGCGATGCAATTGCAAGATGTTTTGGATGATTGTGCGGTGAATCCAGAAATTCGTGCTGTACTTATCACCGGAGAAGGAAAAGCATTTTGCGCAGGACAAGATTTGGCAGAAGCAGTTGATCCTGAAGGTCCAGAGTTAAAAACCATTGTGCGCGATCATTATAATCCAATTATCATCAAAATCAGGGAATTGGAAAAACCAGTAATTGCCGCTGTGAATGGCGTCGCTGCTGGAGCTGGAGCAAATATTGCCTTGGCTTGTGATATTGTTGTCGCGAAAAAAAACGCATCATTTATTCAAGCTTTCTCTAAAATTGGATTAATTCCAGATTCTGGAGGAACGTATTTTTTACCAAGATTAGTCGGAATGCAAAAGGCAATGGCCTTAATGATGACTGGGGACAAAGTTTCCGCAGATGAAGCAGAACGAATGAACATGATCTACAAAGTTTTTGATGAAGATTCATTTGAGGAGGAAGCGATGAAACTTGCAGAAAACTTGGCAACAATGCCAACTCGCGGACTCGGCTTAACAAAAAAAGCAGTGAATTTAGGTTTATTTAATTCACTTGAAGATCAATTAGATTTAGAAGAAAGTTTACAAACCGAAGCTGGAGAAACGGATGATTTCACGGAAGGCGTGAATGCATTTATTCAAAAACGTCCAGCAGTATTTAAAGGAAGATGAGTAAAATAATTGGAGTAATTGGTGCTGGAACAATGGGTTCTGGTATTGCGCAAGTAGCTGCTCAGTGTGGACATTCAGTCTATTTAATGGATGCGAATGTCGAACAATTGGAGCGTGCAAAAAACGGAGTTTCCAAATCCTTAGAGAAATTGGTAGACAAAGGAAAATTCACCGTGGATCAAAAAACCAGCATTGAATCGAACATTCACTACGTAGCACAACTAGAAGGACTTTCAACTTGTCAGTTAATCATCGAAGCGATTGTCGAGAAAATGGAAGTCAAACATGCGGTGTTCTCTTCTTTAGAAAAAATTGTTTCAGCAGATTGCATTTTAGCAAGCAACACCTCTTCCCTATCGATTGCATCCATCGGATCTTCTTTAACAAAAGCAGATCGTGTGATTGGAATTCACTTTTTTAATCCAGCAACCATTATGCCATTGGTGGAGATTATCCCTGCCGTTCAAACCAGTTATTCGACCAAAAACGAAGCTGTTTCCTTGATTCAAAGTTGGGGGAAAACCGTGGTTGTATGTAAAGATACCCCCGGATTCATCGTTAATCGCGTTGCGCGTCCTTTTTATGGCGAAGCATTGCGCATTTACGAAGAAGGACTCGCCGATTTTGCAACGATTGATTGGGCCATGACACATTTTGGTGGATTTAAAATGGGTCCGTTTACTTTGATGGATTACATTGGAAACGACGTAAATTACGCGGTGACGGAATCGGTATTTCAAGCATTTTATTTCGATCCGCGTTTCAAACCATCTTTTACACAAAAAAGACACAGTGAAGCGGGATTTTACGGTCGAAAAACGGGGCGAGGCTTCTACGATTATAGTGAAAACGCACATGCGCTAAGTCCAACAATGGATGAAACACGTGGGAAAGAAATCTTTGAGCGCGTACTTGTGATGTTGATCAATGAAGCAGTTGATGCTGTTTTCATGCAAGTCGCATCCGTGAAAGATGTTGATTTAGCCATGACCAAAGGAGTTAATTATCCCAAAGGATTATTAGCGTGGGCGGATGAACGAAGTCTGGATTGGGTTTTAGCTAAATTAAACGAACTTTTCATGGAATATGGAGAAGACCGTTACCGTCCAAATGCACTCTTAAAACGCATGGTTAAAAAAGGAGATAAATTTTATTCATAGTCAAGAAGTAAACACTTTACATTCCCACCGAATATTGTTATTTTTGCACTCTAAAATATATTAAATGGCATACTTATTTACATCAGAATCCGTTTCTGAAGGACACCCAGATAAAGTTTCAGATCAAATTTCTGATGCATTGATTGATCATTTCATGGCTTTTGATCCCAGTTCTAAAGTAGCTTGTGAAACACTTGTGACGACAGGACAAGTCGTTTTGGCGGGTGAAGTGAAATCAACTTCTTACTTGGATGTTCAAGCAATTGCACGTGAAACGATTCGTCAAATTGGATATACGAAGTCAGAATACATGTTTGATGCAAATTCTTGTGGGATTTTCTCCGCATTGCACGAACAGTCCTCTGACATCAACCAAGGTGTTGAACGTTCAAATCCAGAAGATCAAGGTGCAGGTGACCAAGGAATGATGTTTGGTTATGCGACGATTGAAACAGATAATTACATGCCAATGGCATTGGATCTTGCACACAAGATTTTACAAGAGTTGTCATACATTCGCAACAATGAGCCAGCATTGATTCCTTATTTACGTCCAGATGCAAAATCGCAAGTAACGATTGAGTACTCTGATGACAATGTTCCACAACGTATTGATACGATTGTTGTTTCTACACAGCATGATGATTTTGATTCGGAAGCAACGATGTTAGCGAAAATCAAGAAAGACATCATCGAAATCGTTATCCCACGTGTGAAAGCGAAATTGAAACCAGCGCTTCAAGCTTTGTTCAATGACGCAATTACGTACCATATTAATCCAACGGGTAAATTCGTTATCGGTGGACCACATGGTGATACTGGATTAACAGGACGTAAAATCATCGTTGATACGTACGGTGGAAAAGGAGCTCACGGTGGTGGTGCATTCTCTGGAAAAGATCCATCTAAAGTGGACCGTTCCGCTGCGTATGCTACACGTCACATGGCGAAAAATGCAGTTGCTGCTGGACTTTGTGATGAGCTTTTAGTACAAGTATCTTATGCAATTGGTGTAGCAAAACCTTGTGGTTTATATGTAAACACATACGGTACAGCGAAAGTAGATATGACCGATGGTCAAATTGCTGAAAAATTGAACGAAATTTTCGACATGCGTCCATACTTCATCGAGCAACGTTTGAAATTAAGAAATCCTATTTATCAGGAAACAGCGGCTTACGGACACATGGGACGTAAACACGAGAAGGTAACAAAATCCTTCAAAGCTCCGGATGGATCAGTAATTACAAGAGAGGTAGAATTATTCACTTGGGAAGAACTAAACTACGTAGATCAAGTTAAAGCCGCTTTCGGCTTGTAAAACATAGAAATCCCGGTTCTCAGAATCGGGATTTTTTTTAGCTAATATTTTTTAAGATGTCAACTTTCAGAACCATTTGGACCACAGAAGACCGCTTCGTGGAAGTGATTGATCAACGTGTATTGCCACACGAATTGGTCCATGTTAAACTATTGAATTACCGCGATGCTGATCTAGCCATCCGTAGCATGACCGTACGTGGAGCTCCACTCATTGGAGCAACTGCCGCTTACGGAATTTACTTGGCGGTGCGTGAATTAATTGAAGAACAACGCGATGGCGCCTTTTTAGATGAAGCATTCGACGTTTTAAGAGCTTCGCGTCCAACGGCGATTAATTTATTCTGGGCCTTGGATCGCATGCGAACTGCGTTAGATGAAGCCGATGATTTTCTGCAAACAGCCTGGGAAGAGGCAGGACGAATTGTAGAAGAAGACATCGAAACGTGTCGCATGATTGGTGTGCACGGATTACCGATTATTGAAGCGCTTTCCAAAGCAAAAAAAGGCGAAACCGTGAATATTTTGACGCATTGCAATGCTGGAATGTTGGGTTGCATTCAATGGGGAACAATCACATCTCCTATTTACCAAGCAAAAGAAAAAGGTATTAAGGTTCATGTATGGGTGGATGAAACGCGTCCACGTAACCAAGGTTCCAACTTGACCGCTTACGAATTAACGAAACACGGAATTGATCACACCTTAATCGTTGACAACACTGGTGGACACTTGATGCAACATGGCATGGTGGATATGGTTATTGTAGGAACAGATCGCACCACAAGAAACGGTGATGTTGCTAATAAGATCGGAACGTATTTGAAAGCATTAGCAGCTAAGGATAATGAGATTCCATTTTACGTGGCCTTACCTTCAACAACATTAGACATGAGTATTCGAGATGGATTGACAGAAATTCCCATTGAGGAGCGCGACCAAAACGAAGTGAAATACATTCAAGGGAAACGCAGTGACGGGAAAATTGACTCCGTGTTGATTTGTCCAGAAACTACGAATGCCGCGAATTACGGATTTGATGTGACACCTGCTCGTTTGGTCACAGCGCTTATCACAGAACGCGGCGTTTGTCCGGCGAATGAAGCAGGAATAATATCCTTGTTTCCCGAATATACCGAATCATGAAAAAGTTACTTTTTTTCCTTTTAGTATGCGCCAGTTCTACTCAAGCGCAACTTGACGGACTTTGGCATAGTTCTTTCCAAGTAGCAGGAAAATCGCTTTTAATGGACCTTGATATCAAAGGTATTGGACGTGATGGGTCGGTATCGGTAATCATTCCTGATCAACCACAAATCAAGCCTCAAGAGATGGCCGTTTATTCTCTGTTCATCGATAGTTTATATTTCCGTTGGGACCGAATTGGACTCAGCTTTGCTGGCAAATTAAAAAACGACAGCCTGAAAGGAATCATGAAGCAAAGTGGTCTTGAATGGACTGTTGTTTTTACGAAAACGAAACAAGAACGCATTGAAGTTTCTGGTCGTCCACAGGATCCTGTTGGTCCATTTTCCTACGAGGAAAAGGAACTTGAAATCAAGAATAAAAAGATAAAAATAGCCGGGACACTCACATTACCAAAGGAGTCTAATTTTCCAATAGTCATTTTAGTATCCGGTTCGGGTCAACAAGATAGAGACTGCGAACTTGTAGGGCACAAACCATTTTGGATACTCGCCGATTATTTGAGTAAAAATGGAATCGCTGTTTTTCGCTATGACGACCGTGGGGTCGGCAAAAGTACTGGAGAGTTTGGTTCATCTACGGAAACCGACTTCACCAGTGATGTATTATCCATTTTCACTTACCTGAAGAAAAAATATCCAGGACATCCCATTGGGATTTATGGTCACTCCGAGGGTGGAATTATTGGAATTCGAGCAGCAGCACAACAAAAAGAGATTAGATTTCTAATTGAGTCTGCATCGGTTGGAACAAATGGGAAAGATGTTTTGGTGAATCAACAATACGATATTCCAATTGCATCTGGGATGAGTGAAGAAGAAGCGAAATGGAATGCACGATTATTTGAAGAAGGCGCAAACATTGTTTTAAAAAAAGAAACGATCTCCTTTCTGAAGGACTATGAAATTTGGTTATCCACCGTTTGGGAGGAACTACCATCCTCTTTCAAAGAAGATAAATCGATGGATGACATGGCTACAGAAATGAGTGTCTTCATCAACAGTGACTGGGCAAAAGAATTTCTGAGTTATAAAGCGGCTGATTACCTCAAAGAGTTGGAGTTACCAATGCTCATTATCAACGGAAAAAAGGACATTCAAGTGCGTTGGGATGAAAGTCAAACTGGATTCAAGAAATCTATGAATCCAAAAACGCTAGCTCTGTCAACATTTAAAGCATACGACGACTTGAATCACCTTTTACAACCATGTATGAAATGTGATGTCGTGGAATACGCAACGATTGAAACCAGTATGAGTCCAATCGTCATGACAGATATATTAACTTGGATAAAATCATTGAAATAATGGGAAAATCAGTTGTGATTGTTGGTGCTTCTGGCCTAACGGGAAACGCTTTACTACAGGAATTAATTGGTGAGCCAGAGGTAACACAAATTCGCGTTTTTGTGCGAAAATCAATAGTCGGATTACCCGAAAAAGTAACGCAAATCACTACGGATTTCAGTGATTTCTCGCTTTTAAAAGAACACGTGATTGGTGATGTGATTTATTGTTGTATTGGAACTACACGTAAAAAAACACCAGACTTAAATGACTATCGCAATATCGATTTTGGTATCAACATTGGAATGGCGAAACTGGCAAAAGAAAATGGAATTCCAACAGTGCATTTAATTAGTGCCATTGGTGCATCGACTTCATCACGTATTTTCTACTCGAAACTAAAAGGAGAGATTGAAGAAGCCATGAAGGAATTACATTTTACACATTGCTACATTTATCAACCATCGATGTTGATTGGATCAAGAACAGAATCACGTCCATTTGAATTTATAGGACAAAAGTTGATGTTGCTTTTTGAGGGACTTCGCTTACTTTCAAAAAATGAATACCATAGCATACGTGTTGAAACGATTGCAAAATCGATGATCAAAACACTCGGAAAAGAGGTGGTTGGAGTTCATATTCAGCGTTATCAAGAAATGACTCGGTAATTCGGATTAACTCATTTGCCTAAAAAACAAAAGCCACTCGAAAAAGTGGCTTTTACCTACCGAATTGTAAGAGGAATGAAATTGTTTACTAAACCCAATCTTTGACTATTCCTCTTGAAGTTGAATTTTCTTTTGTAGATTGATTGGTAAGTTTTTTCAGTATCACTATTTGCTATGTCCCGTTGAACAATACAAAGGTGCAACAATGAAAACCATCTTTAAATGAGTCAAGTCAAGTAAGAACATGATTGTTATCATTAAAAAACGAAAGGAAAAATCTATTTCGTTGGCATGAGTTTTTTCACACCAACGACATTTGGTAAACGCCAAAAATGATTATTGTCATCTCGTTCCCAAGTTGTGGATACCCAGCTGCCTACCTTTTCGATACAATGTCCATTGACATCAATCAATAAACTGGTTTCGGGTCCACCTTCAAGATAAATCGCATTGCGCAGTCCAAAGGGCATATCCACCATAAACTGAATCATTTGATTGTGCGTATAGGGTGAGCGACAGAAAATGAGGTAGAATTTCCCATCGCCACCTTCCGCCGCGATGAGCATGCTACACGATTGAATTTTCTTTTTCCAGAACATCGGACCACCATTGCAGTCGATCATGCGAAGTCCTTGAGCGTATGCGTCAAATTCGTGGTTCATTTGATTGAAATTCTCACAGGTTAAATCGAGGATTTCCACGTTATCACGCTTTTTCACCGTTGGACTCATGGCCATCATCAAATTGAAATTCTCAATAACTGTTCCGTTGTTAATATGATCCCCAGACTTTAAATAGGCTCTACTTTTCAAGGGTTTTGATAAATTATACATTCCAGCATTGAACACCACATTTAAATCAAATGTATCTGCCCAGGTATGTAAATCTCGAGGAATACTGTCAAATTTGGTCGCACTAAAAATATTGAAATCAAATAAACCTCTCTCCATGCGTAAAATGGAAATCTTTGAATCACCGATGGAGGATTTCGTCGGAGCAGTCATTTCACGGTATTCCATTCCTTTGGTCAATGTAGTCCAATTGGAATAATCAACAACAGTGTCCTGCGCACTTGCCTTTCCACCATCGCAAGAGGATAGTAGGCAAATGGACATGACTAGAAATAAAAGTGATTTCATATTCATCTTAGAGCGATTTGGTCCCAATCAAATTTTCTTTTTTCAAACGGAAACAGATCAAAAAGTTCACCAGAATAATAAAACTGATAAGCAACTGCTCCAAAAGTATAGGATTTTTCTTTGATTTTAATCGTTGAACCTCCCACCTTTGGATGTGCTTTCGGAATGGATTGCGGATATCCTACGTTGAATAAAGTTACGAGAATTTCTGGACGATGGTCAATTGGGTGTCCTGCTCGCTCCCACTGCATTTTCACTTGTTTCAAGAAGATTGCAGCATACAAGTAGGAATAATAGTGATTGTGAAAATCTGTCAATCTACTGATGCGTTCTTGGGTAGGATTATTCGTTTTGAAATCCAATAAATGCTCGTATTTTTCACCGAGGTAATAGACACTTTTTGGATTCTTCAGATGCTCTTCAATTTGAATGGCAGTATGTTCTTTGATTCCTGTTACGCCAAAAGAAAACATCGATTCAACCGAAAGAATTTTAAGTGGACTAATCCATTTTTTATACGCTTCACGGTCCGAATTGAACAAGCGAATTTGTTCTCCTACCAAACACGATACGATTAATCGTCCTTCTACATCCGTTTGCTGCGCGACGCTGTCCACCAACTTAACATCTTTTGCTACTGCAATTTTAAAATCAGACCATTCTTGGATATTCATCCATTCGAAAGCACTCAGCAAATTACCGGATTCCTTCTGATGTTTTTTGCGGTTTAATTGACGAAGTTGCTGCTGGTATGAGCGATTGGACTTCAGTTGAATATCTACCGCATCAATCATGCGTTTTACCTCTACTTCATTATTCGAAGCCTTCCATGCATCCAGAATATATTGCGCATTTTTAGGGTAAAATTTCTTCAATAACAATATGCGGTCAAGTGACTCAAAATGAAGTGCTTTTAGTTGTTCCGAGTTCAATTTGTAGGCCTGATTGTATTTGTCCTCCATTCCTTCGAAATACCGATTATTTGCGTCTACACTGCCCTTTTCATCGGTTAGACGAAACTTAATCGCAACGAAGGATACAGAAAGGAAAAAGCCAATTGCTGCAAAGCAAAAAACGATTGTCCAAAATGGATAACGGAACCATTTCGATTGCCAAATTTTACGCATACATAAATTATTGTGAGCAAAAGTACATTAAAGTACCGAATGTTTGTATCATTCACAGCCTAATCGACTATCCGATCGCAGGACTTGAGTTTTTAACAATCTTGCGCTGAGAACAAGGAGGAAAGTCCATCGTGGATGCCCAAAGATTTCTTTCTTTTGTATAAAATACAGCATATGAAAACATTTGTTATCAGCGTTTTTACTACTTTATCTTCCCTGTCATTTGCACAGTCAAAAGTTGGGTTTTTCCAACGAATGAACTCATCTCGAATGGTCGAAAAAGGAATCGAACAATACAATTTAGGTGGTACAAGCGATGCCTACATGACCTTCAAGCAAGCAAGTGTTTTTAATCCGGGATCCGCAAGAGCGTTCTATTATTTGGCAAGCGTTGAATTCGAATTGAAGAGTTTCTACGAAGCAGAAACACATGTTGAAGCGGCTATACGTTTGAATGATAAAAAGTTGAACGGCGATTTGCATTTACTTGCGGGTCAAATTCATCACAATTTGAATCATTTAGATTCAGCCATTTCCCATTATCAAACGTGTACGAAACTCATCGGAGACAAATTAGCAAAAGAATATGCAATTCCCTTATTGCTAGAGCAAAGTCAATTCGCTAAAAAAGAACAGGAAAAAGGAATTCTTTCCCTTCGCACACCGTTGTCAGAAATCAATACAAAATATGATGAGTATGCGCCGATTTTGACGCAAAGCGGACAAGCACTTTATTTTACGGCAAAAAATCCTGATGCAAAAGGAGACAACATGAATCCAGAAGATCAAAGTTACTTTGAAGACATCTACTTTTCTTATTGGAACGACACAACGAAAACGTATAAAATCACTTACTCTGAAGATACAGACTGGAATACCGAAGGATTTGACGCCTTGAATTGTGTTCTTTCCGATGGATTGCATGCGTATGGAACCTTAAATACCTCAGCTTCCAAAGAAAAAACAACAGAAAGTTCAGAGATTTTCGAATTAACAGCCGAAAAACCATTTACTTGGGATGAACAGAAAATGGTGAAAATCCCTGGTGTCAACACAAGTTTCTTCGATGGATCTGCATGTATGACTGACACCTTTATGATCGATGAGTATACGTACAAACGTGAACTTTATTTCGTGTCAGACCGTCGAGCTGAAAAAAGTTTGACTGATTTATTCGTTGCAACAGAAACGAATGGTGTTTGGGGAGAAAGTGTGATTGCTTTGCCAGATTTCATCAATTCATCCGGACGCGAAACAACACCTTTTATCACGGAAGATGGAAGTTTATTGTTCTTCAGTTCAGAAGCCTTACCTGGAATGGGTGGATACGATGTGTATTTCTGCAAAAGAACCGGGAATCAATGGTCCGCACCAGTAAACTTAGGCGCAGCATTCAACACGGTGAATGACGACACACACTTTCAGTATTATCCAGCATTAGGAAAAGCTGTGATGGCTGGAATCAGTGAATTGGATGGACTCTTTAATTACAATATTTTCCAAATGGATTTAAATGGGAAGTCTTTTCCATTTATGAAATAATTGAACCTTGTGGAATCACTGTTGTACGAGCATCTAACATCTACATACACGAATATAAGATCGAATTATGAAAAAAATCATTGCAAGTATCCTGATGGGATGCAGTATCTTGAGTGCAAGCGCACAAAAAGAAATCAGTTCCGTTGCACCCATTAAAAAAGTGACTGTATTTTTTACGGGAGCACAAGTTCAACACGAAGCGAAGTTGGACCTTCAAATCGGTAGACAGGACATCGTTTTTCAAAAGTTGACGGATTTTGTGGATCCAAATACCGTTCAAGTGAAAGCGCAAGGGGATGTGACGATTCTGTCCGTTCGTACAAGAAAAAACTACGAGGACTTAAAAATCAGCAATGAAGAAATTCATGCCTTGAATGCAAAGAAGGACTTGCTCTATAAAAAAGATCAAGCCTTGCGCGATGAATACGTGATTTTGGAGATGGATAAAAACCTGTTGATGCAAAACCGTGATTTGAAAGGACAAGACCAAGGACTAAAAATCACAGAGTTGAAAGAAGCGTATTTGTTTATGCATACGAAACTAACGGAAGTCATCACTCGTGAGACCGCTATCTATGCTGAATTGGAGGACATTCAAAAGAAAATGAATCAAATCGAACAAGAGATTATCAGTCAGCGTTCGAAACCAGTCATTAATTATTCCGAAGTAGTGGTCGAAGTCGATGTGAACAAATCATGCACCGCTGGATTTCAATTCAATTACATCAGTCCAAATGCTACGTGGAAAGCCTATTATGACATGCGCAGCGACGGTATCGGAAAGCCTGTTCGCCTAGAAGCCAAAGCAAATGTGAGTCAAACGACCGGTATCGAATGGAAAAATGTAGACCTTGTTTTATCTACGAATGATCCCTATGAAAATGCGCAAGAACCAACCTTGCAACCGTGGATTATCTACTACAACAATTATCCACAGCAGAAAACACAAACAACAAGAAACTTACCTCAAGTAGTTTACGCGGGAGAGAAATTAAGAGGAGAAGTGATTGATGCCTCCACTGGAGAAGCGCTTCCGTTTGCACGTGTTCAATTTGCGAATAATCCAAACATAGCAGCCGTAACGGACTTCGACGGAAAGTTCGAAATGACTATTCCAAAAGGAGAAAACTACGTGAATGCTAGTTTTGTTGGCTACAATAATGTTCAACAACAAATTACGTCTACCTACTTGAAATTCTTCTTAGAACCTCAGGAAGTTGTTTTAGAAGAAGTCATGATACGCGGATCAAGATCGGAAGACGCTGATTATTATGTAGATGGGATTCAATCAGAAAGTACCATCACGAGACGAGATATTTCTCGTATGCCCGCTAGATCAGCAGATGGTGTTGCGAGGTCTGTAGCAGGTGTAAACACGGGAAGAAAACGCAAAATGGAATTCAAAAACGAAACTGCTGGATATAAAGCAAACGCTGTTGCGACAACCATCACTAAAAAAGACTTGCGTGTGGAGTATGCGATTCAATCGAAGATGTCCATTCCTTCGGATGGCATGGACCACCGTGTGAGTATTGCTACGCATGAATTACCTGCGTCTTATGAATACCATGTTGTTCCGAAAATTGACCCAAGCGTCTATTTATCCGCACAAGTTGTTGGATGGGAGAAATTGAATTTATTGAGCGGTGAGTCCAATATTTACTTCGACGGCACGTTCATGGGGAAATCCTTTTTGGATGTAAATTCAACCAAAGACACCCTTTCGTTCTCCTTCGGTAAAGACAGTAAAATCAGTGTCGAACGCACACGTGTGAAAGAAAAATCGAAGATTAAAACGATCGGATCACGTCAAAAATTCGATGTGACTTGGGAGATTAAGATTAAAAATAACGGTGGAGCATTGATTCCGTTGATTGTGAAGGACCAATTCCCTGTGTCCAATCAAGAAGACATCAAAGTGAAACAAGGAGATTTAGTAGATGGTAAAGTAGATGAAAAAACGGGAATTATCACCTGGAGTTTCCTCAAAGGAATTTCAGGATCCCAGACCATCACCTTCGACTATAGCGTGGATTCCCAATATGGGATTCAGCTTTACTTAGAATAAATTTTATCAAGTACCTTGAGGAGCCACCAATGTTTTGTAACTTGGTGGCTTCTTTATGCAACGTTATTTTGTCCAAGTCGCTTACCGAGGAACAGCTTACAATGGTTGGCAGTCTCAACCGAACGCACCCAGTATTCAGGAGACGATTGAGCGCTGTTTTTCGAAGGTTTTTGGAAATACCGCTATTCCCATCGTGGGGTGCGGGAGAACGGATGCAGGAGTCCATGCGAAATCCTACTTTTTTCACGTGGATTTACCGCAAGATTGGGACGAACAGCACGTATGTTTTAAGTTAAACCGCATGCTCCCGCCGGACATCAGTGCGAATCAAGCGTTTAAAGTTTCCTCTGAACTACATGCACGTTTCCATGCAACGAAACGCACGTATCGATATTTCCTTCACCTTCAAAAAGATCCTTTTCTACTAGATCAAAGTTGGTATTTTCAACAGCAATTAGACTTTTCGGCCATGAATGCGGCAGCTCAGCGTTTGTTGGGCACCAAGGACTTTGGTTCCTTTTCCAAATTACATACCGTTGTCAAAACGAATATCTGCACCGTTTTCCATGCGGAATGGGTTCAAACTGAAGACCAATGGTATTTTGAAATCTCTGCGAATCGCTTTTTACGAAATATGGTTCGAGCGATTGTTGGAACTTTAATTGAAGTTGGCTTAGGTAATCTCACCATAGATGACATCGATACGATTATCGACGCAAAAGACCGAAGTGAAGCGGCAGTTTCCGTTCCCGCCCATGGACTTTTCCTTTGGGAAATCACTTATCCAACTTTGACAGAGAAATAAACAAAAAAAAGGCGCCATTTCTGCCGCCTTACCTTTCATCGTTTTGCTTTTATTCTTGATTGGACATGTATGCTCGGTATAAGTCAAAGTAGCTTTTTGTTTCTACAACAATTGCCCCACCAAGCGTATCTCCATATTTTGCTGGAAGTCCACCCGTATATACCATCATTCTATTTATGGAGCAACTTGGAACGCTAAAAACTTCGTTGCTTTTGATTCCATCCAAGACATAAATCATATCGCCTTTTCGCGCACCTCGAAACATCAATTGTCCATCATCATCTACTTTAATTTCAGAGGACATGGAAGTCGCCAATGTTTTAATATCGAATTTATTTGCGTTGTGCACTAAATCCTTTGAAGTCAATTCTTTTACCGGTAATTCACCATAAATTAAGCGTATGCGCGCACCAACTGGAACCGCTTTCATTGTTTGAACAGCGTTAGTATTCATTAAAATTGTTCCTAGATTACAATAGGCTTCGATGGGAACATCTACCGGAATTCCTTTGAGTGAATCAGACTTATAAACGATATACATCGTGTATTTACCCACTGGAACACTTGAAATTCTGAAGCGACCATCCGCACCTGTAATTGCATAGTATTTTTTGTCTTGGTCTTCCACTACTGCACGAGCATTGGGCAGGGGTTTATCGTCGTTGAAATTCATCACCTTACCGATGATGTCACCCGTTACGGACTGAGCGATTGTGTTTCCTGCTAAAACAAGCATCCACACTGCGAACCATTTTTTCATAGCTTTTGTTTTTGGATTTCTTAAAAGATGTTGATATAGTAAAGATTCCATAAAAAGCAAAAAAAAGGCCCACATTGCAGTGAGCCCTCAACTATTTTAATTCTTTTATTTATTCAATAATCGTGGCGCTACTTGTTGTTAATTCACGGTTTACTTTTTTGAAAAGTCCTTGCAATACTTTACCAGGACCGACTTCAACTACTTCAGTACAACCATCAGCAAGCATGTTATTCATGATTTGTGTCCATTTCACCGCTCCAGTTAATTGTAACACCAAGTTTTGTTTGATTTCAGTTGGATCAGAAACCGCTTTAGCGTTCACATTTTGATAAACTGGACAGGTTGGTTGTGAAAAATGTGTTGCTTCGATTGCCGCTGCAAGTTCTTCGCGCGCGGGTTCCATCAATGGTGAATGAAAGGCCCCTCCTACTGGAAGAATCAAAGCTCTTTTCGCTCCCGCCTCGGTCAATTTTGAACAAGCTTCTTCCACTGCTGGAATCGATCCAGAAATAACTAGTTGTCCAGGACAGTTGTAATTTGCTGGAACAACGACCCCATCGATTTCAGAACATATTTTCTCTACAACATCGTCTTCCAATCCTAGAATCGCCGCCATGGTTGAGGGTTGTATTTCGCATGCTTTTTGCATGGCAAGCGCACGTTGAGAAACCAAACGAAGTCCATCTTCGAAACTCAACGCTTTGTTCGCTACCAATGCTGAAAACTCACCTAATGAGTGTCCAGCAACCATCGCTGGTTGGTAAGAATCGCCTAAGCATGCTGCTAGAATTGTCGAATGCAAGAAAATAGCGGGTTGTGTCACTTTTGTTTGTTTCAGCTCTTCTTCGCTTCCTTCGAACATGATTTTTTGGATATCGAATCCAAGAATTTCGTTTGCTTTTTGGAACATTGATTTCGCTAAATCTGAATGTTCATATAAATCCTTGCCCATTCCGGTGAACTGTGCACCTTGTCCGGGAAATACATATGCTTTCATAACTTTAATTTAGTGGTAAAATTAATGATTCCTTTGGAATCTTATAACTGTCCATCGGAATGATAGCGTCCGACCTTAAAGATTCTTACCTTTTGAAGGATTCCATCCGCATCATAGTCATAGACTTTTCCATCCCATAGTTGGCCATTTTTAAACTCTCCTTCCATCCAAATCTCGTCGTTGTCGTTATAGACTTTATTATATCCATTGGTAATAAATTTTAATCCTTTCATTCTTGGATGTGCGATTACAGGTGGATAAATTACTTTTGAGATATTCGATACTTGAGTAGTTGGTTTTGGCGGATTGGAAAAGTTTTTTAAGTTTAAAATGGTTCCAGATGCAGCTATTTCGAAGGATTCAATGAGATTTCCTTGGGTGTTATAGCGATTCACTTTACCAATTAAAGTACCATTTTTCATCGAATATTCCAAGGCTATTTTTCCATTTTCATGGAAATATTGCACCTTTCCTGTTTCTTTTCCTTCGTTATTATATACGGCTTTATAGGATGGGAGTCCACTTTCAAAATAACGAACAAGGTTTCCTTTGTAGCCATTCTTTCCAAAACTTCCTTGTTCCATGATGTGTCCATTCGGATAAAAGCGAGTAAATGATCCTTCGGGACGATTATTGGAGTAATTCCCTTTCAATTTTGGCGTTTTACCATCCTTGTGGTATTTAGTCCAAATTCCTTCTTTTCTACCGTCGACATACACCCCTTCTTCTACTTTTCCGGTTTTTGCAATACCGG
>JBILRU010000138.1:0-4493 GCA_044372485.1 Crocinitomicaceae bacterium | reverse complement strand
TCGTTATGTAATCAACTACTGCATTCACACGCGCTTGAGAAAGTTTGTTGTTTACTTCATCGGCTCCATCGTTATCAGCGTGTCCTGAAACATCAATTTTAATAGAAGAGTTAGCCTTCATGTAAGCAACAAGTTTATCCATAATCGGATAGTAAGTAGCATTTAAATAATAAGAACCTTTCACGAAAAGGATATCAAAAACACCCATCTCTTGAAGTGTTTTCGCATCTTGTTCTTCGATACTTGCTGCTGGACAACCATTTACCGTTCCTTTAATCGTTGGACAATTATCCAATGCATCAACAACACCGTCTAAATCAGTATCTGTTGTATTCGGGTCATTTACTACCTCTATTATCTGAGTACCTTTCGAATCTACTTTCGCTCCTGCTGGCGTGTTCGGCTCAACATCGTTGGCATTTACTACTCCGTCATTGTCGTCATCTCCTAATTTAGATTTTTGGTTTTCCAAATCTAATTGAAGAGCTGCAATTCGCTCTAAATCTTTTGGATTTGACAGGATAACCGGATTTTTAGGACAACCAAAGCTGTATCCAATCCCAATAGAGGCAACTCCATAAACACCAAATCTTCCATTTAATGGATCAGTTTTAAAATCAAAACCATTATCCTGAAGGGCATTCGCCATGATGGTTACATCCGCATTCAAACTTAAATTTCGCGTTAAGTGTATTGTTGGTGTTAAACCAACCATCATTTGAAACATTTCATCAATGGATCCATTATTCAAAACCCCTAATTTACTTGCCCCTGCAGTGTAGTTTACATTCCACATCGCGGCATATCCAATTCCTGCATGGGAAATTAGTTTGAATCGTTGATTGATTTCTTTATTTTTAATCGCTAGCAAATTGTATGTTCCTTGAATAGAGAAATGCAACATACTTGTTTCAAGGCTGTTGTCAGTGAAATTCAGATCATCTAAGTGAAAATCTACCTTGACTCCCTTGTTAGGGTTAAAATTACGTCGTAAACTAACTTCGTAATGATTCAAACTTGTAAACGAGGTTTTAGAAGTGGAAGTTGTCAATAAAAGAGGACCACCTGCATTAAAACCGATTGTCCATTTATTACAAAAATCTTGAGCGAAGAATCCGCCAGTTTGAATAAACAACAACACGATAAGTATATTTTTCATAAGCATATTTTTTTCAAATATACATAGAAAAAATCACCTAGGTAAAAATGAAATCAGATTGGCGTTCTTCTGGATTTGACTCCTGAATGATCACAACAACTTAATTAGTCTTCCAGATTTCGTTGAATATATGCTGCAGCCCTTTTGTAATGTATGTTTTCGTCTTTTTGCTGTTTGTAGATTGGTTGCTCATTATCTGAATAGCTTACTCGAAAAAAAACAAAAAAATATGTAAAAATATTTTTTGAAAGCCGTTTGAATTAATCGAAATAAGCACTAAATGAAGCTTTAAAATAGTCATTTTAAGTAATAAATAAATAGGAGAAAAAAGGCGAAAATAGTATTAACATACTATTAATTTAAGATTAAAAAAGGCATAAAATGAAAAAAATAATTCAGCTGCTTGACGCTCATTATGTGCTCTTTTTTTTCTGTTTCATTGAGGTATTAATGAACTTTATTTAAGTCGTCATTTGAATTCGTTAAAAGCCTTTTTTACAGGGTAGTATTGATCATAAGACCTTTGATTTTCCCGATTTATCAAGTAGGTCATCTTAACTAAAAATATTTATTATAAAATAAGGTAAAATAGGCGAAAAATACTATATTTGTGTAGTAAATTGCCTATGAATTTAACAACTACACTAAGCGCACAAGCATCTGTCTACCGAAAGCCATCATTGGAGCAGAAGTGGTACGTGGTGTATACGAGGCACTTAGCTGAGAAAAAAGTTTCGGAGCGACTTCAAGTTACGGGCATCGAACATTACCTTCCGGTTTACACAACCATTCGTCAATGGAGTGACCGAAAAAAGAAAATCGAAAAACCATTAATCAATTCTGTGGTGTTTGTGAAAACAAACGAACGCGCCTTGAATGAACTTTATTCCATTCAGGGGATTCATGGTGTATTAAAATATTTGGGACGTCCAGCAGTCGTTCAAGCACACGAGATCATGAACCTACGCATTTTATTGCAAGAGGTACATGTGGAGGACATTGAACAAGTGGACATCCAAGCAGGAGATTTGGTGGAAGTAATCCGTGGTCCCTTCAAGGGCCTGCAGGCTTGCGCGATTCAACTGCAAAATTCCATGCGACTGATCATTGAGATCAAGAACATGGGGGTTGGGTTTTCGGTAAACGTGCCGAAGACTTATGTGAAACGGCTTTAGGCACGCAGTAGCCACGGTTTCATGTGAAAATGTTGGTTAGTCTGTGGGACTAGCTGCGGCGAAGCCGTGTAAAGTTCGCTCCGCCGCGGCGGAGCGAACTTTACTAATGTGTAGTAAGTGCTCAGTGCTCAGTGCTCAGTGCCTAGTGCTCAGTGCCTAGTCCGCCGCGGCGGATCAGTGTGGAATCATGTATAGAATTTCTTCGCTTTTTCACAATGTGGGTCCCGAAGCATTTCTTCTAGGCCCTTGGAGTTCATGAAAACTCTAAAATTTTTCACGTCAACAAACGAGTTGATCGATGCTAGATACTAATAACCTGACCCTGAAGGGGTCGAATTTCACTAGCAAAAAACGCATCCACGAGAAACCACAACCCTGAAGGGGTTGAATTTCAAGAAAAAACAATAAACAAAACAAATCTTCGCTTGCGAAGAGCTAACAGCTACCAATTAGCACATTAGCACATTGGCAGTCCGCCGCGGCGGAAGCACATTTTTAAAACACAATTGAAAACAATCACAAAAAATTCTAAAATCTACATCGCTGGTCACCGAGGAATGGTCGGAAGTGCCATCTGGCGTGCGTTGGAAAGTTCCGGCTACACCAACCTCATCGGAAGAACGAGTAGTGAATTGGATTTAAGAAACCAAGATTCCGTACGTTCATTCTACGCGGAGGAAAAACCAGAAGTAGTCATCGACGCTGCGGCTAGGGTAGGGGGAATATTAGCAAATAACAATTATCCGTATCAGTTTTTGATGGAGAACATGCAGATCCAGAATAATTTGATTGATGGCGCGTTTCAGGCGGGTATTCAAAAATTTATTTTCCTGGGAAGCTCATGTATTTATCCGAAGTTGGCAGCTCAGCCTTTGAAAGAGGAATGTTTATTGACGGCTTCACTCGAACCGACGAATGAATGGTACGCATTGGCGAAAATCAGTGGTGTGAAAGCGTGTGAAGCGATTCGCACCCAATTCGGACACGACTACGTCAGTTTAATGCCGACCAATCTTTACGGATACCACGATAATTTCGACTTACAAACCTCGCATGTGTTGCCAGCGATGATGCGCAAGTTTCACGAAGCCAAGCTCAAGGGACACGCTCCTGTTCAGCTTTGGGGATCGGGAACACCGATGCGTGAGTTCTTGTTTGTCGATGATATGGCATCCGCAGTTGTTTTTGCTTTAGAAAACAAATTACCGGAACACCTCTACAATGTTGGAACAGGTGTGGATTTGACCATCAAGGAATTAGCATTAGCGATTCAAGAAGTCGTTGGACACGAAGGAAGCATCGAGTGGGATGCTTCAAAACCAGACGGAACACCCCGCAAATTAATGGACGTTTCCAAACTTAAAAATGCAGGATGGGCATACAAAACATCCTTACAAGAAGGCATCGCACTGACCTATCAATGGTTATTGGATAACCATACACATTTAAAAGAAGTCAAACTATGAAAACGGCACTCATCACCGGAATCACCGGCCAAGACGGATCTTACCTAGCGGAATTGCTCATCGAAAAGGGCTACATGGTTCACGGGATCAAGCGTCGTGCTTCGTCGTTCAATACGCAACGCATCGACCACATCTATCAGGATCAACACAGCTCGGAGCTCAATTTCAAATTACACTATGGAGATTTAACAGACTCCACGAACATCATCCGCATTATTCAAGAAGTACAGCCGGACGAAATCTACAACCTTGGAGCGATGTCCCATGTGAAGGTTTCCTTCGACTCTCCGGAATATGTAGCGAATGTCGATGGACTCGGAACCCTACGCATACTCGAAGCCGTTCGTATACTAGGATTAGAAAAGAAAACACGCATCTACCAGGCCTCTACGTCAGAGCTATACGGCGGATTACCAGAAAATAAAAATGAACACGGATTCTACGACGAAAGCTCGCCTTTTTATCCACGTTCACCATATGGTGCTGCAAAAATCTACGGATTTTGGATCACGAAAAACTACCGCGAGGCTTACGGAATGTTTGCTTGCAACGGAATTTTGTTCAACCATGAGTCACCGCGTCGTGGCGAAACCTTCGTGACCCGTAAAATCACGATGGCGACTGCTGCCATTGCACTCGGAAAGCAAGATTGCTTATACCTAGGAAACCTCAACGCACTGCGCGACTGGGGAC
>JBILRU010000075.1:0-10906 GCA_044372485.1 Crocinitomicaceae bacterium | reverse complement strand
GTGAGAGCCGATTAAAATTGAATAGTGAATGATTGCACTAGAACATTTTCCCCTGACATTTCAATCATTAAAATAATAGATGCTCACAAAAATTCGATAAGCAAGGTAGACTCCCGATACGGACCAAATCCACCATCTGTTTTTTATATACCAGTCCATTGTTTTTAGTTTTACGTTCAGCTAAAGTTAAAATTAAAATCGACGCTATCTTCATACGACATTAGTTTCAGAGAAAAGTAAGCTTTCGAGGAATGAAATAATTACTACCGATAAAAATTGACCAATCAAATATAAGATCGTTTATTTTCACGAATGGATTTGATGATATACTTTCAAATAAATATTCTTTTTTTTGTTGAAAATTTGCTTTCGTTATGCTAAAAGAATAACTTTATTACAGTAAACATTTACCATGTCAAATACCCTACTTTTACTATTGCTTCCTGTTGCCGTGTTTGTTGCGATGTACATGCTGAATAAAAGAAGTAAGTTCATCCATTTTGTTCTTATTGGAATTTCAATGGTTGTTCTGATGGATACTCAATTCATGCATTTCGATAAAAGTCATTCCTTTACGCTCATTTTGCTAATGGTTCTTTTTGGGAATTTTTACCGTCACTATAGAAAAAGTATTTAGTTAGATTATTTCTCTAATAACTAAAATTACCATGAAAACTCCCTTCAACAAATACCTATACATTGGTTTCCTCCTACTGGGAATCTATCAAGCTTTGTTCAACAAAGATTACATACAAGCCGCAGCTTCTTTTGGAATTGGATTAGCTTTTGATCCCTTTGACTCAAGTCAAAGTTGGAACGAACGTCCTACATGGCAAAAAATTGTGTTATATGTTCATTTGGCAATTGTAGCAGCGATGTTTGGATTGGGTGTTGGATTGAATGATAAGCTATTCAAATAAAGTTTAAACTAATTATAAAAAAAGCCGATTATTGTTAATCGGCTTTTTTTATGAAATAAATTGTTGGGGTTTTTGATCAACCCGCAAGAAAACTTACTTTTTATTATCTAAGATGGAACAGAGCGACATTGCTCGTCAAACTCATCTTCAGATATGCCCCGTTTTTTCTTGTTTATCCTACTTTTTCCCGTTCTTCTATTCGCTCAAAACAATACGCAAGTCATTCGCGGGAATGTCACTGATAAATGGACACAGTCCCCTATTCCATACGTGATGGTTCAAATTCCAACTTTGGAATTAACCGTTTATTCCGATTCCTTAGGAAATTTTGTTTTCGAAGGTCTCAAACCGGATCGCTATGAGTTAAAAGTCTCTGTGGAAGCATACAAAACGACATCGATACCTAATGTCATAGTGACTTCAGGAAAAGAAGTCATAGTCGATATTTCGTTGGAAGAGAAATTTCAGCAAATGAAAGATGTCAGCGTGAAAGTTGTGAATAAAAGCGGCGCCAATAATAAATTGGCTAGTGTCAGTGTGCGTACTTTTTCCATGGAAGAGGTCAATCGCTATGCTGGTGGACGAAACGATCCAGCTCGTTTAGCAGCTAATTTCGCCGGAGTCAGTGCGCCAGACGACAGCAGAAACGACATTGTCATTCGTGGGAATTCCCCTGTAGGAGTTCTTTGGCGGATCGACGGAATGAATGTCACGAATCCGAATCACTTTGCATCTGTGGGGACAACAGGTGGATCTGTGAGTGCTTTAAACACGAACTTACTGAAGACTTCGGACTTTTTCACTTCAGCTTTTCCGGCAGAGTATGGAAATGCAACAGCAGGTGTCTTTGATCTTGGACTCCGAAATGGAAATACGAAAAAACGAGAAACAACGCTGCAAGCGGGAGTCATCACCGGACTAGAACTCACAACGGAAGGTCCATTCAGTAAGAAAAGTGCAGCATCCTATTTGGTTGGATACCGGTATTCCCTTGCAGGAATTGCCCAAGCAATGGGAGTCAATATCGGTACAACAGCTACTCCCTCCTACCAAGATTTATCCTTTAAATTATCGAGTGGAACAACGAAATTCGGGAAGTTTTCTGCTTTTGGAATCCTTGCTACAAGCACAATAAATATTGGCGGTGGTTCTGCGAATACATTATATGGTAACGGCAACAAAGTAGATTTTGCTAGTAAAATTGGACTAGGTGGAATCAATCATTTTAAGCAGATCAATGCAAAATCAAACATCACATCAACCTTGGGTATCAATTATTCTGAAAGCAAACAAACAGCTTACGATGTGGACCACATGAAAGACAGTAGTTTTGTTCGGGAAATCAACAATACAGCTAAGAAAACGTATTTCTTGAGCAGTAGTTATCAGTTGAAAATCAATTCGCGCTTATTTTTTAAATTAGGTGTTCAGGATGAAATCATTGGTTTGGATCTTTACTACCAAACGAAAAACAATGTGTTTGAACCGGAGAAAATCATTTGGGATTACAACAGTGGAACGAATTTAGCACAGGCATATGCACATTTGAAGTACCAAGTGACGGAAAAATTAACGATCAATACCGGAATCCATTCACAATATTTCTTTTTGAATGGATCCAAATCATTGGAGCCACGATTGGGTATGATTTATTCTTTAAATGCCAAAAGCTCCATCAATTTAGGTTACGGATTACATGCGCAAATGCAACCAATTAATGTGTATTTCTTACAGAAAACAGACATGAGTGGGAATGTATCCTACAACAATAAAAACTTGGATTTCACCAAAAGTCATCACTTTGTTTTGGCTTACAATTTACAGCCAACTAACGATTGGAGAATGAAAACGGAAGTATACTATCAAGCACTCTTCAACGTTCCGATTAACGCATATTCAAGTGCTTATTCCATGTTGAACACCGGGGCTACCTTCAAAACAGATTTAACGGATAGCTTGGTGAATAATGGGACAGGAACCAATTATGGAATTGAATTCACTCTTGAGAAGTTCTTCAGCAAGGGCTATTACGGATTGTTTACCTCTTCCCTTTATAATTCGACCTATATTGCGAGTGATGGTGTTGAACGCAATACATCTTTTAATGGGAAATATGTAGTCAATGTACTTGGTGGAAAGGAATGGAAAATTGGTCAAGACAAACGAAATCGTTTTTCAGTTGATGTGAAATTCACCAATGCCGGCGGTAGAGCGTACACACCGATTGATTTAACAGCTTCCATCGCAACTGGACACGAAGTATTATCAACGGATGTTAATTCAGGAAATTACGAAACATATTACCGTTTGGATCTAAAAGCTGGATTCACCCTAAACAGTGCGAATCGAAAAATAGCACATACCCTTTCCTTGGATTTACAGAATGTCACCAATCATAAAAACATCTTTACAGAAAGTTTCGATAGCAAGACGAATAGCGTAAGTTATACCTACCAACTTGGATTTTTCCCAAATATTGTTTACAAAGTTCAGTTTTAAGTATGATTGAAAGAAAATTGAATAAACTTTTTTTTTCGATTAAATTCGTAGCATGGAAATTGAACGCCAAATTCTAAAATTCATTGCGCTTCAGGAGGATACCAAGCAACAAGACTTTCGATCCTTGCATGAACTCATGCGAAGCATTCTTCCCACTGGAAAGTTATGGATGGAAGACGGAAAAAATGAAGAAGGAAAAGTGGTAACGAATCCAACGATTGGCTACGGACAGCAAAGCATGTCATTAGCAAAAGGAAAATCCCGCGAAATGTTTCAAATCGGAATCAGTGCGAATACAAGTGGCATTTCCATCTACCTGATCGGCATTCGGAATAAATTGGACCTTGCTGAACAATTCGGACAAAAACTTGGTAAGGCGAAGGTCAGCGGCTACTGCATCAAATTCAAGCAACTTGCAGATTTGGATTTAACTGTTTTGGAAGAAGTTCTTCGCTTGGGAATAAAGTTAACCAACGATTGAGTTATTTGCTATATCCATCGAGGCGGATTGTTTCTGGCTCCATTTACAAAAGCGGAATACTCAATCTCTTTTCCCTTTACAATAAGCAAAAAGTGCCATGGAGTGACCATGTCCTAATTCATATTCTTCTTTTAGCCAATTGGTGATTTCTGTAGCTTTTACACCCGCTATTAATTCTCCATTCGTTAAAAATCCTTTTTCTTCGGCTTTTTGTACAAACGCTGTTGGATTCAGTCCTGTTTTTGCTTCAATGTTGTCAAGGTAAGCTTGGAATGACATGTGATTGAATATTAAATAAATCGTATCAAAGATATTATTCTTCTATAACAGAAACAACATTTCACCGCTGGATTTGTAATCCTGCGGTGTCTTTAATGCACCGAAACGAATGCATTTCCTTAAGGAATAATCTCCTCCTCCAAAACGACTTTTCGGTGTTGCAATCCCCATTCAACTACTTGCTGAATCAGTGTTTTAATGGTCTTGCCATGCGGACTCATGCGGTATTCGAAAGTCGAGGACGATTCTGTCCTTGTCTCCACCCGTTCAATCATGCGAAGTTCTTCTAAATAGCGCAATTCCTTGCTTAAAGTAGCCGAAGTGATTCTTCCCAGGATAGATTTTAATTCATTGAATCTACGAGGCTTATCGCAGATATATGATAGAATTGGTCCACGCCATTTTCCGCCGATGATGTCCAATACATCAGCTACGACTTTAATTCCTTGTTGTTTGGTCTTTACTTCCATTCTTCTAGGTATCTTTTTTCATACCTAAACAAAGCTACGATTTATCTTTAGAACGAATTCATCTGACTACATTTGAAGAAAAAAAACATGAACATAACAGCAGTCATTTTAACCTTAAAAGAAGGTGTGAACGTGTCTGAATTAGGCGCAATTTTAAAACATGAGCAAGAAATGGTTGCACAATGGACATCAGAGGGAATCATTTACGATATGTACTTGCGACAAGGTAGAAATGGAGCTGTCATCATGTTCAAGGAACTAGACCAAACAGCGGTTCAAATGTTAATCGAAACCCTTCCACTGTATCCTTATTTTAAACCGGCTGAATTTTTGGGCTTGTTGAAGAATGATTAATTGGAAAAAGAAAAAAAGTTGAAAGCGAATGCATGATGAATCTGACTTTCAAAGAATTAAAGTAAATTTGGGTTATGTATATTTCACTCACAGGACTTAAGCCCAAAAATTTCGTTTCCTACCTTCGCTTTTGGCGTTACGCAGTTCCATCTTTTCGTCAAGCGCAAACGGCAAAAGGAAATCTATCGTTAAGCGCCAAACGAATAAAAGGATATCAATGCACCGTGACATCCTGGGAAAGTCGTGAATCGATGTTGGAATTCATGAGAAGTGGTGCGCATTTCAAGGCCATGAAACAATTCCACAAAATCGCAATGGGAAGAACGTATGGATACGAGTCGGATACGGTTCCCACCGCAGAAGAGGCTTTTCGTTTGTTGATGGAAAAAGGAAAGGATTATTAATCCAAGTGACGTTCCATCAATAAATCGGACTGCTCATCAGTTCCCAGCATAAACGGATGTTTTCCAAAGAGTTGAAATTGATTTCGCTCGTAAAAACGAATGGCAGAAACATTCTGTTCCCATACGCCTAACCAAATAACATTCAATTTTTTGTCCTTCGTTATTTGAATGGATTTGTCAAGTAAAAACTGTCCCACTCCCCTGTTTTGATGTTCCTTGCGAACATAAATCCGCTCGATTTCCATGGAAGAAAATTCCCGTTTTTCAGTTTGTGCCTCCGCTTCGTTTAGTTTTATGTATGCTAGGATTTCATTGTTGCTTTTTGCGAAAAAGAAGGATGTTGATGGATTGTTATGCTCTTCCGTAAGTTGATCAAAAGACAAATTCACTTCGAGGTACTGTTTCATATCCTCTTCCTTGTTCGCAATAGCAAACGTATCGAAAAAGGTTTGACGACTGATTTCTTGTAATGCCAGTAAATCTGCTTTTTGTACGCGGTGAAACGCTAAATCATTCATGTCACAAAAGTACATAATCACTTCTATTTCATGTTAATGAAAGCAAGCTTGAAAGTATATAAGTTTTATCGATGTATGTATAAATAATATCAATGAATTCTATAGTTTCTTCGCGGTAAATTTGAACGTAACTAAATTCAATAAAGTAACGATGAAAAAGCAACTATTGATTATGAGTCTGTGCATTACCGGAATGGTACTTGGACAAAAAACTTCGGAAAAGAGTTCAGGACAATGTCCAATGGGCTTTGGAAAATCCACTACAAAAACAGAGGCCACTTCTGCTGCTCCTGTAGAATATGAAACATCTACAGCGCCGAATACGAACCGCGATTGGTTCCCAAATCAATTAGATCTTTCGATTTTACATCAGAATTCGACACTTTCGAATCCAATGGATCCGAATTTTAATTACCGTCAATCATTTATGGCCTTGGATTACACCGCATTGAAAAAGGACATCGAAAAAGTGTTGACAGAGTCACAAGATTGGTGGCCAGCAGATTTCGGTAACTACGGACCATTATTTATCCGCATGGCTTGGCACAGTGCTGGAACGTATCGCACCGGAGATGGACGCGGTGGTTCTTCCGCAGGACAGCAGCGCTTTGCACCATTAAACAGTTGGCCAGATAACGGAAACTTAGATAAAGCTCGTCGTTTATTGTGGCCTATCAAACAAAAATATGGTGAGAAAATTTCTTGGGCAGATTTAATGGTCTTAGCTGGAAACGTCGCACTCGAAAACATGGGATTCAAAACATTTGGATTCTCTGGTGGACGTGTCGATGTTTGGGAGCCGGAAAAAGATGTGTACTGGGGAATGGAAAAGAAATGGTTAGCTGATCAACGCTATTCAGGCAATCGTCAATTGGAAAATCCACTTGCAGCCGTTCAAATGGGACTGATTTACGTGAACCCAGAAGGACCAAACGGAAATCCAGATCCACTTTTAGCAGCAAAGGACATCCGTGAGACTTTTGGTCGCATGGGAATGAACGACGAAGAAACCGTAGCGTTAATCGCTGGTGGACACACGTTCGGGAAAACACATGGTGCAGGACCAGCCTCGAATGTGGGCGCAAATCCAGAGGATGCAAGCATTGAAGAACAAGGATTTGGTTGGAAAAGTTCCTACAAATCAGGAAAAGGAAAAGACGCCATTACTTCAGGTTTAGAGGTAACTTGGACAACAACACCAACTCAATGGGGACACTCCTATTTTAAAATTCTTTACGGATATGAATGGCAATTGACTAAAAGTCCAGCTGGAGCGAATCAATGGGTAGCTAAAACAACCGATGCCATCATTCCAGACGCTTTTGATGCCAATAAAAAACAATTGCCAACTATGTTGACAACGGATTTATCCATGCGTTTTGATCCAGCTTACAACTTGGTTTCACAACGTTTCATGGAACATCCAGAGCAATTTGAGGATGCGTTTGCACGTGCTTGGTTCAAATTAACACACCGAGACATGGGTCCAAACACTCGTTATTTAGGTCCAGAAGCGCCGAAGGAAAACTTAATTTGGCAAGATCCAATTCCAGCTTTGAACCATGAATTAGTGAATGCTCAAGACATCGCCCAATTGAAAGCAAGCATTCTTGCCGCTGGTATTCCAGCGAATGAGTACATCGAAACAGCTTGGGCATCAGCAAGTACATTCAGAGGGTCAGACAAACGTGGCGGGGCAAACGGTGCACGCATTCAATTGGAACCACAACGCAACTGGGAAGTGAACAATCCAGCGCAATTAGACCGCGTATTGAAAGCATTGAGAACAATTCAAACAGATTTCAACACTAAAAACACGACGAAAAAAATCTCTATGGCTGATTTAATTGTTTTAGCAGGAAGTATTTCGGTGGAAGAAGCAGCGAAAAAAGCAGGATATTCAATGACGGTTCCCTTCACACCTGGAAGAATGGATGCAACGCAAGAACAAACTGATGTGAAATCGTTTGCTGTTCTAGAGCCAATGGCAGATGGATTCAGAAATTACACGAAAACGCAGTATACTTTGTCTACAGAAGAATTATTAGTAGACAAAGCACAATTGTTAACATTAACTGCTCCAGAAGTTACCGTTCTTGTTGGTGGTCTGCGTTCATTGAATGCGAATTACAACAATGAAAACAATGGAATTTTAACAAATCGTCCAGGAACATTGTCAAACGATTTCTTTGTCAATCTTTTAGATATGTCTACGGAGTGGAAAGCAACTTCAGACACGAAAGAAGTGTTCGTTGGTCGCGACCGCAAAACTGGAGATGTTAAATGGACAGCAACACGCGCTGACCTAATCTTCGGTTCGAATTCAGAGTTGCGTGCTTTAGCAGAAGTTTATGCGAGTGCGGATGCGAAAGAGAAATTTGTAAAAGATTTCATCACAGCGTGGACGAAAGTCATGAATCTTGATCGCTTTGATGTGAAGTAACTCAATCCAAATAATAGTTTGAAGTCCTGACAGTAACGTCAGGACTTTTTTATTAAGTACACATTGGAAAATTTGCTTAGATTTAAAGTTAAATCAATATTTACAACCGATGATGAAACGTTTTTTACAACTCATAATTCTTTTTAGTTTATTTCTATCTCTCGAGAGTATATCAAAACCTATCTCTACGCAGTTTAATCCAACCGGAACCTATGAATACGACAACGGAGATGATGGTGATGGAACGGTGAAAGTGCTGAAAATCAGTTCGGATAAAATCAAAGTGAGCCTCTTTGTTATTGGAGGTCCACCGAGTCATAATATGGGTGAATTCAAGAAGGAGTTGAAAATAAAGAACGGAGTTGCGAATTATAAATCAGGTGATTGTATGATAAAATTTACCTTTAATTCAAAAGCTGTTAAAGTGACGCAAAGTGGATTCGATTGTGGATTTGGCAATGGTGTTTCTGCGAATGGCTATTACTTGAAAACGTCGAGCAAGATCCCTAAAATGGATGATAATTAATGAAAGGAATTTTCTCTTTATTACTTTTCGGAATCTTTATTGAAAGTGGATTTACCCAAACAAATCTAAATCTCATGTCTTATAACATTCGCTACGACATCACCACGTCGAACGCGAGTCCATGGACGGAACGACACACAGCTATTTCTAGTCAAATCAAACGCTTCGATGTCGATATCGTCGGAATGCAAGAAGTGTTGCACCACCAACGTGAACAATTACTTAGCGACCTACCGGGATTTGCATCGGTTGGTGTTGGACGTGATGACGGGATTGATGCAGGTGAGTTCTCCCCTATTTTCTACAAAGTGAATCGATTTCAACTCCTAATTTCTTCTAGCTTTTGGCTCTCTCCTACTCCCGAGATTCCGTCGAAAGGTTGGGATGCAGCCTTGAATCGTATTTGTACGTATGCACAATTTCTAGACATTCAATCCAAGGATACTTTCTGGGTGTTTAACACACATTTTGATCACGTTGGAGAAACCGCACGAATGAAAAGTACCGAGTTGATTCTTCAACAAATACATGAAGTGACAAAGGGAACAAATCAAGCGGTTATTTTTTGTGGAGACCTCAATTTAAACGATGATCATCCAACCATCACGTTTGTACAATCTCAACTGAAAGATGCCTTGCTCTTTGCTAAACAAGTAAAAACGAAGATGAATCGAACCTTTAATAACTTTGATCTAACGATTCCAGCTTCCAAACGAATCGATTACATTTTTACAAATGAAAAAGTAAGTGTTCAATCCTTTGAAACGATTGTGGAGTCGTTTGGGGTGAGTTATCCATCCGATCACTTTCCAATCTTTACAAGAATTAAAATCAAGTAAGTACTAACGAAGTTTCGCTGCGTCGTGAATGGACTTTGTCCAAGCTTGCGTTCGTTCGATTGCTGGCAATACCTCCTCTGGAGTTTGAACGATTTGATACAATTCTCCAAGGTCATCGGACATGAATTTCTCTGCTACCGCTTGTTGCATCATCAATTGAAATGCATCAAAGTAATTTCGTGTATTGAGAATGATAATTGGTTTCGTGAATTGCGCCAATTTTTTCAATGTGATTGCCTCAAAAAGTTCCTCAAAGGTTCCAGGTCCACCAGGTAGTGCGACCAATGCGTCTGTTCCTTCCAAAAACTTTGCTTTCCGTTCATGCATCGTTTCGGTGTACACGAAATCGGAAACACCACGATGTCCCCACTCTACCTCGTTCATAAACTGTGGCATGATTCCTTTAATTTGTCCACCAGCGGCTATTACGCCATCTGCTAGTTGGCCCATGAGTCCAGAAGAACCACCACCAAAAACAACTTGTACCTTGTTTTTTGCGAAGAGATGAGCAAGCGTTTCTGTCGCTTTGAAATATTCCGGATGGATTTGCGCACTTGACGCACAGTAGACACATATTTGCATGTGGTAAAGTTGCGAAAAGTTTTACAAATAAATTTGAACAATTGATAACGATAAGGTAATTTTTAAGTTGGTTTGATTATTCAAATAGATTGCTACATTTGACGCATCAATCAACAACAAAATGAAACCAGAAAGTTTAATGATGAGTCACGGGTACAAACCTGAACTCAGCCAAGGCGCCGTAAAATGTCCCGTATTTCTAACATCCACCTTTGTTTTTCAAACAGCTGAAGAAGGAAAAGATTTTTTTGAGTTAGCTTATGGACATCGAAAATCTAGACCCAATGAGGAATTAGGGTTGATTTACAGCCGAATCAATAATCCAAACTTAGAGATTTTAGAAGACCGTTTATCCCTATGGGACAAGGCTGATGGTGCAGCAGTTTTTGAATCAGGAATGAGTGCGATTTCGACGGTGCTATTGGAATTTTTAAAACCAGGATCTTTGTTGTTATACAGCGCGCCTGTTTATGGTGGAACACACCATTTCATACATCACGTATTGACAAAATTCGGAATCGAAAGTGTGGAATTCGGAGTAAAGGATTCAAAAGAAGTCATTCTTCAAAAAATTCAATCGAGTGATAAGGG
>JBILRU010000120.1:0-5696 GCA_044372485.1 Crocinitomicaceae bacterium | reverse complement strand
GCTAATCCTACCAATGACTTATTTGATATTTCAGAAGCAATAGATTTGGCGAAACAATTTTCCACAGAGACAGACAAAGTATATGTTGCGGTGGATAATACCTATTTGGGTCCAATTTGGCAAAAACCATTAGAATTAGGCGCGGATATCGTCATGTATTCCGCGACAAAATACTTAGGTGGACATTCCGATTTAATTGCTGGTGCCGTATTGGGGAATTCTGATGTAATCACCCGTGTTAAGACCTTAAGAACCTTTTTGGGAAATATGATTTCTCCGCATACTGCTTGGATGTTGTTGAGAAGTTTAGAAACCTTGCATATCCGCATGGAAAGACAACAAGCAAATGCACGAATCGTTGCGGATTACTTAAAGAATCATCCGAAAATTGAGAAAGTGTATTACTTAGGTTTAGAGGATGAATTATCGCCACGTACCAAAGAAATTTACAAAAAACAATGCTTGGGTCCTGGCGCCATGATTAGTTTTGATGTAAAAGGAGGCGAAAAAGAAGCATTTGAAATATTGAATCGATTAAAATTAATCAAATTGGCAGTGAGCTTAGGATCAACAGAAAGTTTGGCTGAGCATCCCGCGACGATGACACACGTGGATATTCCGGAAGAAGGAAAAAAACTCATGAATATCACAGAGAAAATGATTAGGGTGAGTATTGGTGTAGAAGATCCAAATGATTTAATAAATGATTTTAAACAAGCATTAACAGATTAAAAAATGACCAAAGAACAAAAACCAAAAAAATGGAAAATCATGTTGGTGTCATGGTTGTTTGTTTACCCACTCATAAACGTGATGTTTGCCATCGTTTTTCCACTTGTAAAAGAGCAGCATCAATTGGTAAAAACACTTGTTTTTACCTTAATTCTTGTGCCAATCATGGGAATATTTTTACCAAAGATCCACAAGCGTTTTTGGAATTGGATTTGTAAGTAATTTTCTAAAGTGATACTTAGGTTGCGTTCATAGTCCAGCAAAACCTACATCTTTGTAGCATGGAAAAGAATTTGAAAGCACATTGGGAAACGGTTTATGAAACCAAAAGTCCTCAAGAGGTGTCATGGACACAGGAAATCCCACAAATTTCCTTGGATTTTATTCAGTCATTCGAGTTAAATAAAGATGCGCAAATCATCGATATTGGTGGTGGAGACAGTTTGTTAGTAGATCACCTACTCGACCTTGGATATACAAACATCAGTATATTGGATATTTCCGCACATGCAATTGAACGCGCTAAAGTTCGCTTAGGCGAACGTGCTTCGTTGATTCATTGGATTATTTCAGACATAAATGATTTCCATCCTGAGTTTACGTACGATTTATGGCATGATCGCGCAGCATTTCACTTTTTAACAGCGACGTCGGACATCAGTCGTTATGCAAGTTTAGTGGTAAATTACGCGAGAAATCTGGTAGTAGGTACATTTTCTACAGATGGGCCACTGAAATGCAGTGGATTAGAAATCACCCAGTACGACGAAACCAGTTTGGAGGAATTATTTCAAGCGAAAGGATTTGAATGCATCGAAAACAAACGAGAGGATCATCAAACGCCATTCGGCACGAGTCAAAACTTTGTTTTTGCCTCTTTTCGTAAATAAACAGCTTACAAACTAGCCCTCAAAATAATGTTAGATGGATTGGCAATCCGTTGCTTTTTTCCATTCATCACCATTTTTGCCATCGTTTTCCCCATGGCATGAAAGTCTGTTGAAATCGTTGTGATGCCGTTTTCTATGACTTTTTTCAAAGGGATCTCGTTGTAGGATATAATTCCAATGTGTTTTCCAATGGAAAGTTCTTTGGTTTTGGCTAATTCGATAACTTCTACCAACTGATTGTCGTTGGGCGTAATAAATACAGCTCCTTTTTGAACGTGTTTATCATCCACAGAATGAATCACTTCATGTGGAAACTTGATTTCTTCGCAATAGGATCGGAATCCTTCCACCATACCAATAGGTTCTTTCGCTCCAGGGAAAATGAGTATTAATTTTCGGTAATACTTTAAGCGTGGTTGCGCTTCCTTTAATCCCATTTTCATGTCCTTCGAGAAATCTTGAAACACCGCTGGATATTCACTTAGGGATTCATTTGTTTGATCTAAAAGGTACACTGCTTCCTTTGGTAATTTAGCAATGATTTCAGCTGTCCCCACTAAATTGGATGGCATGATGATGTAATTCGAATACCTTCCTGCATTTTCAGTGATTAACTTATCGAACATCGGTAAATTGAAGTGATGAAAGAAAATGTCTACCTCTGCCCTTTTATTTATTTCATCATAAAAACCATTGTATATCAATTCTTTAAATGAGTTTAATTCATCAAATAATAGAAATAGATTTTGCTCATGTTGAAAACCCAAACTCTTGATAAAATACCCTTTTCCAATGATGGAATAAACCACTCCTCGTTTCTTTAATTCATCATACGCTTGAAGTACGGTATCGCGGGAAAGCCCATTGGCTAAAGCGATTTTGTTGATGGATGGAAGCTTATCGTTCAGTTTTAAACGCTTCTCCGCCAACGCGCGTTCAATGCACAAGATGATTTGCTTGTACTTCGTTTGTGCAGAATGCGGATCTATTTTAATTAAAGGCATGATCGAATGAAACTGGTAGCTAAAATACAACTAAACCGGTAGGTACTGGTATGGTTGTGAAAAGTTTATTTTGTACTTTTCAAAGCGAATTCAACGTAAACATAAAAATGAACTCAGTAGAAGTAAAAGAATTTGGACAATTACCTGATGGTCAAATAGTTTATTCCTATTTACTAAAGAATAAGAATGGAATGACCATTGAGTTCATTTCCTACGGTGCTGTTATGCGTTCGTGTGTTTTACCTGGAAAAGAAGGATTGGATATTGTCCTCGGTTTCGATTACTTGGAAGATTATTTGACATCGATGAAGATGGAGAATCCACCGTATTTTGGTAGCATGGTTGGACGTTTCGCTGGACGAATTCATCAAGGCGCCTTCTTTCTGAATAACAAAGTTTATCAACTGAGTAAAAATCATGGGATACATCATCTGCATGGTGGATACGATTCTTTCAGTCGTGCACTTTGGAAAGTGGAACCGCAAACAGCTGATCAAGCGATTACGATTACGTTTACGCACGTGAGTCCGTCAGGAACGGATGGTTATCCTGGTGAAGTAACGAGCACACTCACTTATTCATTGACAGACGACAACGAATTAAAAATGTGTTTCAAAGCCGAATCCACAGAGGATACCATCATCAATGTTACGCAGCATCATTATTGGAATTTAGGTGGACACAATCAATCTGTTGATCAACAATCCATTCATTTAAATGCGACACATTTCTTAGAAAAGAATACGGACAATATCCCAACGGGAACTTTCGAGCAATGGTGCGCAAGGCCTATGCAGGAAGAACTAATGCATGAACTACGCGCTGGATTAGATCATACTTTTGTTATTTCAGATCAATCGGAGATTCAAGCAACGTTAACGCATCCAACAAACGGATGGAAAATGTTTGTGAAGTCCAATCAGCCTGCAGCGCATTTGTTTATCGGTTGTGGATTACCAGAAAACTTAAGAGGAAAAAAAGGTGTTTCCTATCATTCAAAAAGTGGAGTTTGCTTTGAAATGCAAAACTTCCCTGATGCTCCAAATCATGAACATTTTCCATCGAGCGGCCTTCGAAAAGATGAAGTCTACGAAAATAATACGACCTTTCACTTTGTAAATCAAAACCATGAATAAACAACTCCTCATTATTTTACTGTTTTCCATAGTTGGAATCTCGGCATCCTGTAAAGACAAAAACAAACCAAAACCACCTACTCCACCGGTGGCGACTGATTATTTGGCAAAGGGTGGCGATGTCAGTTGGTTACCTCAAATGGAAGCGACAGGATTTAAGTTCTTTGAATCCGACGGAACCGAAACGGATTGTTTGGAAATTTTGAAAAACCGCGGAATGAACACGGTCCGTCTGCGTGTATTTGTTCATCCGTCCAATAATCCACAAAGTGGACATTGTTCGAAAGAAGAAACGGTTGCTATGGCCCTTCGTGCAAAGGATTTAGGAATGAAAGTCATGATTGATTTTCATTATTCAGATACTTGGGCGGATCCGGCGAATCAAACAAAACCAGCTGCATGGTCGAATTGTACGTTTGCCGCACTGAAGGATTCTGTTTACCAACACACGTATGATGTTTTGTCCGCATTAAAAACAGCCGGAGTCACTCCAACTTGGGTTCAAATTGGAAATGAAATTCCTGGGGGAATGTTATGGCCGGAAGGATCATATACGAATTTCGGACAATTGTCCGCACTGGTGAATAAAGGCTACGATGCAACAAAGGACATCGATCCAACAATTAAAGTCATCGTGCACATCGACAAAGGAAATGACAACGCACGTTTCCGTTGGTTCTTTGATTTAGCAGTGGCAAATGGAATGAAATTCGATGTCATCGGTGCATCCTACTATCCTTATTGGCTAGGATCAGACTATACAGCTACGATTAATGATTTAGAAACAAACTTGAACGACATGGTTACGCGTTATGACAAAGACGTCATGGTCGTGGAAGTTGGTGGCGATTACACGTTGGTACAAAACACCCAGGACATGTTGACTCAAGTCATTTCAATCGTACGTGGAATTCCTAGTCAACGTGGACTCGGAGTGATTTATTGGGAACCGGAAGGAGCGAAATCATGGAGTAACTACCAATTGAATTGTTGGCAAAACAACGGAAAACCTTCAACGGCACTGAATGCATTCTTTAATTAAGTCCATGCGTAATTTATTCTTCTTACTTTCTCTTTTCTCTGTTGTTTCGACTTTTGGCCAAACGAGAAAAGTCACTTCATTTAATTCGGATTGGGAGTTTTTGCGTGCGGACGTGAAAGACAGTCCGATCTTCCATAATTGGGAAAAAGTAACGATTCCGCATACCGCTCGATTAGAATCAAAAGTGGTCGTTTCACAATTTCAAGGGGACTGTGTGTACCGTAAATCCTTTCTTTGTCCACTCAAGAAGGATGAAAAAGCCTTTTTGTACTTCGAAGGGGTCATGATGACCGCGGCAGTTTATTTAAATGGAACCTGGATGACAACGCATGAAGGAGGTTATCTTCCGTTTATGGTTGAACTTACCTCTGAATTGAAAAAAGGAAAGAACCTCATTGAAGTACGCGTAAACATTGAAGACAATCCCCAAATTCCACCGGGAAAACCGTTGAAGGATCTAGATTTTAACTATTACGGAGGGATTTACCGGAATGTCAAACTCATCAAAACGAATGAAATACACATCACTGATGCTGTTCATGAGAACATACCAGGTTCTGGTGGCGTATTTGTGAATTTTAATTCCTTTAAAGCATCCACTGCGAAAGCACAAGTACTAGTTCATGTCAAAAATGAATCAGGTAAGTCGGCAGAAATAAAGGTGGAAACGTTGATTGAGGACGGTAAAGGTTATTCTTACCGAACAATTTCTGCCACAAAAGAGTTGGCAGCTCATTCAAGTCAACAAATCGAATCAAATGCCATCGTTCATAACGCTGAACTATGGAGTCCGAGTCATCCGTTTTTATACGATATGACTGTTCTAGTGTATAAAGACAATAAACTTGTGGACGAACAACACCAAAAAGTTGGTGTCCGTTTATTTGAATTG
>JBILRU010000038.1:0-17123 GCA_044372485.1 Crocinitomicaceae bacterium | reverse complement strand
ACGAAGAAGATGAAGAACTCATTGAATCCTTCTGTGACCAACCCTTTTTAGCTCAATTTATGGCAATGGAAGTCTCAACAGAAGATGAAGATGGTTCAAGTTTAGATGAAGAAACTGCCACTCAATTGTTTATTGTGACATTGGCGATGGTTTCTTTGTTGAATCGTGCTATTGAAGCGTAGTAATTCACTGAATTTCTCGTTCGAATAAAAAGAAATCCCTACATTTGCACGGGGTAAGTCTTTTACGACCAGCTCCCTCTTAATCCTCCAGGACAGGAATGTAGCAAAGGTATGAGGTTGAGCGGTGCGATAAGAGTAGCTTACCCCTCTTTTTTTTAGGTAAGTTTCCTGCCAAATTCCCCACGCTACTTTTCCATTCACCTTTTCCATCAGGATAAATTCAGTATCTTTGTTACATGAAGATTTCCGCATCTATTTACAGCGATAAAAGTCGCTCATTAAAAGAAGTGATTCTTGATTTAGTTGCGCATCAAGTGGACCTATTGCATGTCGACTGTAACGATGATTTGAGTGTTTTTGAGGACATCGCCAACATTCGAATATGGTGCGACTTACCCATTGACTTGCATATAATCACGGAGAATCCATCAAAGTATTACGGTTCATTGGAAAGAAATCCAGTAGAATACGTGACTTTTCAGGTGGAAGACTTGAAAGAACCATTAGAAATACCCTCTACCGTTACCGGAAAAAAAGGATTAGCCATTATTACCCCTACTCCAATTACAGCATTTGATCCATATTCGGACTTTGATTTCATATTAATCATGGCAACGATCCCAGGTCAAAGTGGAGGGAAATTTGACCGGTTGAATTTTTCCAAAATTCGTCAGTTCCGAACAAAATATCCAAGTAAATCGATTCATGTCGACGGTGGAGTAAACGGAGAAGTATCCTTTATCCTCCGAAATATGGGCGTTAGTTCGGCTGTTTCTGGTTCCTATTTGTTTAATGGACCTAGTATTGGAAATGCACTGATGAATTTAACGAAACGTGAAATCGAGTCATCTTTTGAAATAGGTGATTTCATGATTCCCTTAAACGAGGCACCAAGTTTCGAAGTCGCGGATTGCACGACAAGAAAAATCCTCGAAGCTTTAGAAGTCGGTCAAATGGGATTTGCTCTTGCTTTGGAAGCGGACCAACAACTTTTCGGACTCGTTTCCAGTGCAGATATTCGCAAAACATTCTTGAAACATTTAGAAAACACCGCGGACATTGATCCAAAAGATTTTATCAATCGTCAGCCCATGTGCGTTCAAGCAACGGCAACTGTCATTGAATTATTACATACCTTAAAAAAATCGAACTTCCCTGTCATGTACTTACCCGTCGTAAACGACAAAGGTCAGGCAGTGGGAATCATTAATTTTGTCAACCTCATCAAGGGAGAACTATGATCATTGAATTAAAATCAACCGTTAGCGCGAACGACTGCGCGACATTCGCTGAAAAACACAAGGCTTTTCACATTACCTACGAAGGAAAAAACTACCTCATCACCGGTTCTGGCGTGAAGGAAGTGCCTGCTGAACTCGAGTCAATCACAACAGAACATTGGGTTTTTGCTAACGATATTCAATTGGCTTCCAAACGATTTCGTTCAGAAAAACGCGAAGTGAAAATTGGAAATGTGAGTATTGGTGGAAATACCAAGAATACCATTCTAATTGGTGGACCATGTTCGGTGGAATCCGAAGAACAAATTCGTTCCTCTGCGGAATTACTCGTTGGAATGGGATTAAGCACTTTGAGAGGTGGTTGCTACAAACCAAGAACGAGTCCATATTCGTTCCAAGGATTAGGATTAGTAGGACTGCAATTATTAGCAAAAATGAGAACCGAATACGGTTTAAATGTCATTACGGAAGCACGCGATGCTACGCACATTAATGAAATCATTGAACACACGGATATCATTCAAGTTGGTGCAAAAGCCATGTACGACCAAGGAATTTTACGTGCATGTGCTAAAATCAAAAAGCCAGTATTGATCAAACGTGGATTCGGAACAACACTTCAAGAATTCGTTCAAGCTGCTGAATTTGTTTTGGCCGGTGGAAACGAAAATGTGATTCTTTGTGAACGAGGCATTCGCACCTTCGAAACTGGAACGCGTTTCACCTTGGATTTATGTGGCGTTGCTTGGTTACAAGAACACTCAAATCTTCCAATCGTTTTAGATCCATCCCATGCGATGGGATACGCATACGGAGTAAATCCGCTTGCTCGTGCATGTGTGGCTATGGGAATCGATGGACTTTTAATCGAAGCCCATCCTAATCCGAAAGTAGCGAAATCAGATGCTTCACAGCAATTGAATTACGAAGAATTCAAACAATTACAAAAAGACCTTCAAGCTGTTGCAGCAAGTGTAGGTTACAAAATGATATAAGATGTTATTAGAACAAAACATAAAAGGACTTTGTCAAAAAAACGGAATCGAGTTCGATGATTTCTTGTCCGATTTGGATGTGGAACATGTGAATGAACTTTCCGTGTATGATTTAGAAGCAGTCTGTGAAGAATACGAAGTGGATTTGACTGCGTTGCTTTTCAAACCCTTGTTTCGCAATAACCATTTCAAAAAACAACTTGATAAACTGAAATTACTTATTCTGGATGTCGATGGCGTTTTAACAGACGGTGGAATGTTCATGAGTGAAAAAGGAGATCAGTTAAAACGATACCATACACAAGACGGATTGGCCATCATGCACATCGTGAAAAATGGTCCGGTGCAATTGGGAATCATCTCCTCTGGATTTACGAATCACATGGTTCAAGATCGCGCAGCGGTACTTGGAATCGAACGTGTGTACGTTGGACGTGAGCCGAAGTTAGACATCCTAAATGTCTGGTGCAGTGAATTAGGAATCAGCTTAAACGAAGTTGGAATCATCGGTGACGATGTCAATGATTTAGCAGTGATGAAAGCAGTTGGATTAGCGATTTGCCCATCCTCTGCAGTAAATTCCGTTAAAACAGAATGTCACATTATTCTTTCTCGTAAAGGTGGAGATGCATGTGTACGTGAATTCATCGACCAATACTTACTACCTCAAGGAATTTAATTTATGAAATCCATCAAACTAGGTGTCATCCGTGAAGGAAAAGTACCGCCAGATTTTCGTGTTCCCTTAACACCAAAACAGTGTAAAGCTATTGAAGTACTTTATCCAGAGGTAAAAGTTGTCGTTCAACGCAGTCCCATTCGAACGTATCCAGACGCTGCTTATGCGGAACAAGGAATTGAATTGGTGGATTCCTTAACAGATTGCAATTATATCTTTGGTGTGAAAGAGGTACAAATCGCGGATTTAATTCCGAACAAAACCTTTTTCTTCTTTTCCCATACCTTCAAAAAACAACCGTACAACCGTGAACTTCTAAATGCCGTGTTGGACAAAAAAATACGCTTGGTTGATTACGAAGTGTTGAAGGATAAATACAACAAACGCATCATTGGTTTTGGACGCTACGCAGGAATTGTTGGGTGCTACAATGCCTTTCTGACATATGGTTTAAAATCTGGACGTTATTCCATGAAACCCGCAAATGAATGTGAGGATCGCAAGGAAGTTGAACAAGAATTGAAAAAAGTGGACTTACCTGCTGATTTCCGTGTGGTTTTAACGGGATTTGGTCGCGTTGGACATGGAGCAAGAGAAATCATTGATCTATTGCCAATCACGGAGGTTAGTCCGGAGGAATACTTGAAAAATTCGTTTGAAGGTCCTGTTTACACACATTTGGAAGCGGAGGATTATTTTGCACCGAAAGATGGAACGTCCTTCGTTAAAAAGGATTTCTATTCTACACCAGAAAATTACCTTTCTACTTTTGCTCGCTACTCCAAAAAATCGGACATGTACATCCCTTGTCACTTCTGGAGCGCAAAATCTCCGTTCATTTTAACAAATGATGATTTATTGCATGCGAATAATCGAATCAAAGTTGTCGGAGATATTTCTTGTGACATTGCTGGACCTATCGCGTGTACGATTCGTCCAAGTAAAATAGGGAATGGCATTTATGGCTATGATCCAATTACTCAAACTGAAGTTGACTTCATGCAAGAAGGTGCGATTGCTGTCATGGCAATTGACAACCTACCGTGTGAGTTACCAAGAGACGCATCTGAAGATTTCGGGAACGAATTATTAAAACATGTATTACCATGTCTGTTTGGAAAAGATCCAGATGAAGTAATAGCAAGAGGATCGCAAACAACAATAACTGGAGAATTAACAGACGGATTTAGCTATTTAAGCAAATACATCGCTGGATTAGAATAATTTTCTACATTCGTATATGATTGAAAAAGGAGATAAAAAAATCATCCGTGGATGGGTGATGTATGACTGGGCAAACTCTGTCTATCCACTCATTATCAGTTCGGCAATTTTTCCAATTTTGTATGAAACACAGACAAGTGTTAAGGATCCAATCACCAAAGCTACGATATTTGATACTGTTTCTATATTGGGAATGGAATTCAAAAACACCGAGTTTTACGCCTACCTGATTTGTTTGTCATATATCGTTGTTGCATTGTTATCGCCCGTTTTATCGGGAATAGCAGATGCTGGAGGAAAACGAAAACTCTTTATGCAGTTCTTTTGTTACCTGGGTGCAATCTCAAGCGGTCTCCTCTATTTTTTCCATGCGGACCGTTGTTCGGTTGAAGGTGGTCCATTCTACATCGATTGGAGTATTCTGGCGCTGTTCTTTGGATCTGTTGGATTCTGGGCAAGCTTGGTTTACTACAATTCTTATTTACCGGAAATCGCCGAACCAAAAGACCACGACAGAATTAGTGCACGAGGATTCTCCATGGGTTATCTGGGTAGTTCCATTTTGTTGATTATCGTTTTAATTCTGACCGTTTTCACGAAAGCAATTCCCATTCGTTTTGCGTTTCCACTCGTTAGTCTATGGTGGATTAGTTTTGCGACCTACTCGTTCATTCGTCTTCCAAAATCGACAGCCACTAGTAAAGTAGAAGGTAATATGATTGTCAAAGGATACCGCGAAGTGTACAAGGTTTGGAAAGAAATCAACTTGAACATTCCATTGAAACGTTATTTATTTTCCTTCTTCATGTTCAATATGGCAGTCCAAACCATTATGGTGATGGCAGTTGCTTTTGCGAACAAAGAAGTTCGAGGTATCAAACAGCAGGATCTTATCATTTCGATTTTAATCATTCAATTTATTGGCATTCTCGGTGCTTATCTTTTGTCCAAGGTTTCTCGTAAAATTGGAAACTTAAAGTCCATCGGTATCACCATCGTTATTTGGATTGGACTTTGTCTTGGAGTTTACTATTTGGTTTATGAACCGTGGCAGTTTTACATCGCTGCTGCCATCGTTGGACTTGTAATGGGAGGAATTCAATCCCTGTCAAGGTCAACGTATTCCAAATTACTTCCTGAAACCAAAGACTTGACTTCCTATTTTAGTTTCTACGATTTAGCAGAGAAAATCGGATTAGCGGTTGGTACCTTAACATTCGGACTCATTGAAGGATATTTAAATATCCGAACATCGATTTTAGCTTTAGTGATCTTTTTCTTCATTGGATTAGTCATCCTACTTTTTATTCCAAAAACATCAAACTTACAACATGAGACAACAAATTGAAGCAGCATGGGATAACCGTGAATTATTAAAGGAAAAAGAAACGATTCAAGCGATTGAAACGGTTATTGAGGACTTAGACAAAGGACTTCTTCGTGTTGCAGAACCAGGTGAAAATGGTGAATGGATTGTCAATGAATGGATCAAAAAAGCTGTTGTCATGTACTTCCCGATTCGTCAAATGGAAACCATTGAGGTGGGTCCATTCGAGTTTCACGATAAAATGGCCTTAAAACGCAATTACAAAGAATTAGGAGTACGTGTTGTTCCCCATGCAATTGCACGTTATGGCGCTTTTGTTGCACCTGGTGTGATCATGATGCCGTCGTACATCAATATTGGTGCGTATGTTGACTCTGGAACAATGGTAGACACATGGGCAACGGTTGGAAGTTGCGCGCAAATTGGAAAAAATGTTCACTTAAGTGGTGGCGTTGGAATCGGTGGTGTACTTGAACCATTGCAAGCTGCTCCAGTGATCATTGAAGATGACGCATTTATCGGATCTCGTTGCATTGTCGTGGAAGGCGTTCGCGTTGGAAAACAAGCCGTTCTCGGAGCAAATGTTGTTCTGACAAAATCGACGAAAATCATTGACGTTTCAGGTCCAGAACCGATTGAACACCGTGGATATGTACCTGAAAGAAGCGTAGTAATACCTGGGACATACACGAAAGAATTCCCAGCAGGATCTTACCAAGTTCCATGTGCGTTAATTATCGGTCAACGCAAAGCATCCACGGATTTAAAAACTTCCTTGAACGATGCCTTACGCGAACACAATGTTGCTGTGTAAAGCCATGAACAATCTCCTTCGCTTCAGCTTGTTTTTTGGATTGATGTTCGTTCTGACCTCTTCCATCAAACAGCCCATACCATTCATTTCTGGACTTTGGTCCGAGCATTGGATTGATAGTGATGTAGATTATGTCGATACCTTGCGTTTGACTCAAAAAAACGATTCCCTTTTTATTTCCCTACACAACTCACAAGTGGATTGGGTGCCGGATTTCCACAAAGTGAAATTTGACGGCTCCCTTTTGACCTTTCAAATGGATGCGAATAACATTACCAATTTCTTCACCTTTCAATTGTCCGACGATCACAAAAGATTCGAAGGAAAGGTGCACACTTGGAGAGGTGAAATTCGGAAAATTTACTTGGCAAAAGTAGGGGGCTAATCTTCCGAAACAGCTGAACTGACGCATAAATTTGTATTCATTAACTACTTGTTTGCGTTATTCACGGGTATTCATATGCTTGTCCGTATTAATCGGATTCGCTTGCGTACATTTCGTTTATTAGATCTTATCTACTAAACCAAAAGTCATGGAATTCACCACAATCACTGATCAAATTCACGTCAACGACATCACGAAAACCGACTTCAACGAACGGTGGATTAAGCCAAACAAACCTGTCCTTATTAAAGGAATACTCGATGAATCACCAGCCAAAAACTGGAGTCTTGATCGCTTAGAAAAAGAACTTGGACACTTTCCAGTGAAAGTGTTTGACAGCCACCGGAAAAACAATACTTCCTTTTTAAGAGGCGATCATCAAGTACCTATGAATCACATGCTTCATCTGATTCGCGAAAACAAAGCTTCTGACTTACGGATGTTTGTCAATCCAATTCTGACTAAAAACAAAAAATTAGCCAGCGAAATCCCTTGTCCTGATTTTTTCAAATGTGCATTTCAATTGCCGAATCTCATGTTTATCGGTGGAAAAGGAACCATCGTTCCATTGCATTATGACTTCATGTACGACGATGGATTACTCACACATCTTTTCGGGAGAAAAGAAGTCATTCTGATTGAACCGAGTCAGTCCAAATATTTGTACCGCATTCCGTTCAACTCTACTTCCATGATCAACTTATTTGACCCAAAGGAACATGAATATCCGGCTCTTAAAAACTTACGAGCATACCGTGTGATGCTGGAACATGGCGATACCATTTTCATTCCATCCGGTTATTGGCACCAAATGACCTATGTCGATGCAAGTTTGTCCATTGGATTTCGGAAATGGAATCCCTCACCGCTCATTTCTGTAAAAACCGGAATGCTCCGAATGGCACAAATTCCTTTTGACAAAATGCTGGGATTGATTCTAGGAAAAGTTTGGTTCAATTGGAAAGTGAATCAAAGTAAAAGACTTGAGAAATTGACTTAATTTTCAGTTTCCTGACTTTTGTCATTTTTTTCAGCCGTCTCAATTTAGTACCTTTGTGCTATTAATTATTTAATTCAACATAGTATGCAACTGTGGAATACATTAAATAAGGAGGAATTAGAAGCGCATTTACGTGAAGTGGGACATCAATTTATCACCATTTCATTCTACCAATACGCACAAATTGAAAATCCTCACTTATTCAGAGATCACCTTTTCTTGATGTGGTCGAAATTAGAAGTTGTTGGACGAACCTACGTCGCACATGAAGGAATCAACGCACAAATTGCGGTCCCAACCCACAACCTGAGTCAGTTTCGCGAAGAATTATACGGCATTGATTTTTTAAACGGTGTCCGTTTTAACTTCTCTGTAGACGATTCAGAAGCGGAATTTCCTTTTTTGAAGTTAAAAATCAAAGTGCGTGATAAAATTCTTGCGGACGGACTAGAAGACAAGACATTCGATGTCACGAACAAAGGAAAGCACTTGAATGCGCAAGAATTCAACGAATTAACAGAGAAAGAAGATACGATTCTCATTGACTTCCGAAATCACTACGAATCCGAAGTGGGACATTTCAAAGGAGCAATCCTTCCTGATGTCGATACGTTTAGAGAATCCCTTCCATACATCGAAGAGACGTATTTAAAAGGAAACGAGGATAAAAACATCGTCATGTACTGTACGGGGGGTGTGCGTTGCGAAAAAGCTTCCGCATGGTTCAAACACCGTGGATTCCAAAATGTCCATCAATTAGAAGGTGGAATCATTAAATATGCCAACGACGCGAAGGAACAAGGAATTGAGAATAAATTCATTGGAAAAAACTTCGTATTCGATGAACGTCGTGGCGAGCGTATTTCAGACGACATCATCGCTGTTTGCCATCAATGTGGTGATCCAGCCGATACACATACCAATTGTGTGAATGACGCCTGTCATTTGCTCTTCATTCAATGTGAAGCTTGCAAGGAGAAAATGGAGAACTGCTGTTCATCTGAATGCCTGGATACCATTCATTTACCTGAAGAAGAGCAAAAAGAATTACGCAAGGGAATAGAGAACAGTAATCGAATTTTCAAAAAAGGACGATCAAATAAACTTCCCTTTAAACACAATACTGAAAAACCCTTATCTTTGATTGAACTTTCAATCAGAGAAAACAAGTGATTTTAGCTATAAACTGGACCGTTGATTCGGAAATTATTGATGGTTGGCGAACGCCAAACCTGTACGGATTGTTATTTGTAACTGGACTTATTCTCGGTTATTTCGTAGTGAAACGCATGTTCAAACAAGAACAAATCAGCGACGAACTGTTGGATAAACTCGTTTGGTTCATGATTCCTGCAACCGTTATTGGAGCTAGACTTGGACATGTTTTTTTCTATGGTCCCTTATTCGACGATGTACAAAACGGTGTGGTTGTCGATCGCGGTTATTTGTCTCATCCAGAGGATATTTTTAAAATTTGGGAAGGTGGATTAGCTAGTCATGGAGCAGCCATTGTCATTCTCCTTTCCTTGTGGTATTATTCTCAAAAAATATTAAAACGTCCATATTTGTGGATGCTCGACCGAATTTCTGCACCTGTTGCCATTGGAGCGACGTTTATCCGTCTGGGGAATTTAGTCAATCACGAAATGGTTGGAGATCCAACAAATGTTCCATGGGCATTCAAATTTCAAAACTATTGGAATGACCAATTACACATGTATGATCCGACACCTAGACATCCAGCTCAACTCTACGAAGCCATTTGTTACCTCGTTGCTTTTTTCATCCTCCTATTCCTTTATTGGAAAAAAGAAAAGTTCAAGCAACAAGGATTCATTTTCGGTTCCTTCTTAATCATGATTTTTGGAGCCAGATTCTTTATTGAATTCGTCAAGATTGGTCAGACCGCAAGAGACTTTGAATGGACACTCAATACTGGTCAATTATTAAGTATTCCTTTTGTCCTAACAGGAATATTTTTAATCTATCAATCAGCAAAATCAAGTAATACAAGAGAAATTTAGAACATCTTTTTTATAGACAAGATGTTTGATAAACCAAATTATTCACTCTAATAAGAATTCACTTAGTGTAAAGATGACAATTTGTAATTATATTCAAATTCCTTCTTATATTTGTGACCGAAAATAACAGACGTAATTATGCCAGCAAAAGCTACAACAAGCGCAAAAAAAGCAAGCACTGCTACTAAATCTGCAGGAAAGCCTAAATTTTCCAAAGAAACATACATCAAATGGTACAAAGACATGTTGTTGATTCGTCGTTTCGAAGAAAAAACAGGTCAGTTATACATTCAACAAAAATTTGGTGGATTCTGTCACTTATATATTGGTCAAGAAGCCATCGTTGCTGGAACAGCAAGCGCATGTCAACCTGGCGATAAACACATGACAGCATACCGTGATCACGCGCACCCTATTGCACTTGGAACAGATCCACGTGTATTGATGGCGGAACTTTACGGACGAACAACAGGTTGTTCAAAAGGAAAAGGTGGTTCCATGCACTTCTTTGACAAAGAGAAAAACTTCATGGGTGGACACGGGATCGTAGGCGCACAAATTGCGATGGGAGCTGGTGTTGCTTTCGCAGAACAATATAACGGAACCGACAATGTAGCATTTGTTTCTATGGGTGATGGAGCTGTTCGACAAGGAGCGCTTCACGAAACCTTCAACATGGCGATGAATTGGAAACTACCAGTGATTTTCATCATTGAGAACAACAACTACGCGATGGGAACATCTGTAGAGCGTACAACGAATGTAACCGACCTTTCTAAAATTGGACTTTCATATGAAATGCCATCGAAAGTGGTGAACGGGATGCGTCCAGAAAGCGTTCACGAAGCGATCGAAGAAGCATGTATCCGTGCTCGTCGTGGCGATGGACCAACGTTATTAGATATTCGTACATACCGTTACAAAGGACACTCGATGTCCGATCCTCAAAAATACCGTACAAAAGACGAAGTGGCTGAGTGGATGCAACAAGATCCAATTGAGCATTGTTTGTTAACCATTCAAGAAAACAAATGGTTAAACGAGAAAGAAATTGAAGAAATTTCTGCTTGGGTGAAAAAAGAAGTGGAAGAATCAGTTGAATTTGCTGAAAACTCTCCATATCCAGAAGCACATGAGTTATACGAGGACGTATACACCCAAACTGACTATCCTTACATCAAAGAATATTAAAAACTTAAAATACTAGAATCCATGGCTGAAATCGTTTACATGCCGAAATTGAGTGATACAATGACCGAAGGTGTCGTTGCAACTTGGAATAAAAATGTGGGTGACGCCATTAAAGCTGGCGAAGTTTTAGCCGAAATTGAGACGGACAAAGCAACCATGGAATTCGAGTCCTTCTACGATGGTGTGTTGTTACACATCGGAGTAGAAACAGGTCAAGCCGCTCCTGTCAATAGCGTTTTAGCGATTATTGGTCAGGCTGGGGAAGATATTACTTCATTACTAGCAAATGCCGGGGCAAATGCTCCAGGCGCTGCAGTTGAAGCACCAAAAACGGAAACCGCTCCTACTCCTACTCCAGTTGCGAGTCCGGCAGCAAGTACACCTGCTCCTACTCCAGCACCAGCAGCAACAAGTGCTCCAGTCGCTAACAATACGAATGGACGCGTTTTCGCATCTCCATTAGCGAAAAAAATGGCTAACGAAAAAGGAATTGACATTCATTCAGTTGCTGGCACAGGTGAAAGTGGACGCATCGTGAAACGCGATGTGGATCATTACACACCATATACTCCAGCTGAAAGAACATTTGCAGCTGCCCCAAGTGGAGTTGAATCGTTCACAGATGAGCCAGTAAGTCAAATGCGTAAAACCATTGCTCGTCGTTTAGCGGAAAGCAAATTTACAGCTCCGCATTTCTACTTGACAATGGACATCAATATGGACCAAGCGATTGCGTCTAGAAAAGCATTAAATAGCCTTGACGGTGTGAAAGTTTCGTTCAACGATTTAGTTGTGAAAGCAGTAGCAATGGCATTGAAACAAAATCCAGGTGTAAATAGCTCTTGGATGGGTGACTTCATTCGTCGCAACCAACATGTACACATCGGTGTAGCTGTGGCTGTAGAAGATGGATTATTAGTTCCAGTAATTCGTCACGCAGATACCAAAGGACTTGTTCAAATTTCTGCTGAAGTGCGTGAATTCGCTCAAAAAGCAAAAGATAAAAAACTACAACCAAGCGATTGGGAAGGTAATACTTTTACGATTTCAAACCTTGGTATGTTCGGAATTGAATCCTTCACGGCAATTGTGAATCCACCAGACAGCTGTATTTTAGCGATAGGCGGAATCAAAGAAGTTCCTGTCGTTAAAAACGGACAAGTTGTTCCAGGAAATGTCATGAAAGTGACCTTGTCTTGTGACCACCGTGTAGTAGATGGCGCAACAGGTTCTGGCTTCCTTCAAACGTTTAAAACGTACATGGAGAATCCAGCAGCAATGTTGTTGTAAGTTTCCTTAAACGTCTTTTCCAATCGAGTGCATGTCATTGTGGTTTTCCTCAATTTCATCTTTCACTCGTTGAATACATTTGGTTAAAATACGTATCTCTTGGGATGCGTATTTACTTAACCAATACCAACTATTGTCCTCATGGTCGATTGCCAAGGACATATGATACAGCGTTTCAAAGTTGTTTTTCAATAACCATTCTTGTGCTTTCAAGTTTCCTTCTGCGCCGTTAATCATCGCCATCAGATGAGCGTAGCCGTTCTCAATCAACCAGTTTCTTGCTTCGTCTTTCAGTAGAATGGCAAAAGTCGCCATGTACAATTCTGGATAACCGTTATCCTTTAACCACAACTGTAGATCCTCATTTCCTTCAACTGCTTTTGCCCACGCAATGAAGACAAGCGATGGATAATTCACATCGTGCAAAGGAGCTGCCGCAATTGGCTTTTTCGCTTCTTCCGTATTTTTTGGTGCAGAATCAAAGAGTCGTCTTAACATTTATAGGAAAGTTTGTCAGTTATTAGAAAAACCAAAGAGCTACAAAAATAGCCGTAATCACACAGATTAAGTCGACCAGCAACATTGTGCCTAAAGCATAACGTGTGTTACGTACATTAATCGAACCGAAGTAAACAGCAATCACATAAAAGGTGGTTTCTGCGCTGCATTGAAAAATACTGCTTAATCTACCCGCTAAGGAATCTGGACCGAAATTATTCATCGCATCCAACATGAATCCACGTGATCCACTAGAGCTAAACGGTCGTAACAATGCAACAGGTAAAGAATCGGTAATTTCTTTCGAAACGCCAATGAAATGAAATCCAGTCGCAATCCAATTACTGATGATCTCAAACAATCCACTATTTCTAAACAATGAAATAGCCGCTAACATTCCAAGCACGTATGGAAAAATAGCCACGCCTGTGTTGATGCCGCTTTTTGCACCTACCACAAATGAATCAAAAACGGTTGTTTCTTTTTCCTTGAATTTCTTCTCGTGAACAAAAGCAAAGATTAAGGTTGCGACGATGATTCCAAGCAATAAGACACTGGAAAAATTACTCGAAAAGAAGTTCTTGCCGATTAAATCCAAGCTATTTACGTAAAGTAAAAGTCCAATGATTGCCGCAATGATCGATGTCAACGCCAACAACAAAGTCGCACTGCGGAATTGAATGCGCTGTCTTATTCCAACAATGAAAAATGCCGCCAGGGTTCCAATGAGCGAAGTGACAATACAAGGCAACATGACATCTGCTGGATTCGCTGCATTTGCTGCCGCTCGATAACCGATAATCGATGTGGGAATAAGTGTGAGTCCGGCAGCGTGCAAACACAAGAACATGATCTGTGCATCTGATGCACGGTCTTTGTCCGGATTGATTTCCTGTAAACTTTGCATGGCCTTCAATCCAAATGGCGTAGCAGCGGAATCAAGTCCTAAAAAGTTTGCGGAAAAATTCAAGGTCATGTAAGAAATGGACTCATGATTTTTGGGGACAGAAGGAAAAACTTTCACGAAGAATGGACTCAAGCGTCTTGCCAATCGTTCCGTCGCTCCAGAGTCAATCAACAACTGCATGATGCCGCAGAAGAACGCCAAATAGGCCATCAGCGGCAAAATCAAGTCAAACAAACTCGCTTTACAGGTTTCGAGAAGTCCATCTGCCTTTTGCGTTCCTTTGAACACTTGTACGGTTTGATTCTTCAATACGTAAGTCGTGTCGATGTCATCCGGATTGACATTATACACCAAGGTTCCTTCCGGAGCCGACTTTATTTTTTCTTGGAATCCATTGGAGCAATCTTTCAGGTAGCGTTCACCTGTTAAAATCGGACTATCCTTTTTTCCATTTAAGACATATTCTATCGAATAAGAATTGGACAAGAATAGTCCAGCAAAGACAAATAATACAGAGCTAATGAATATGATTAGCCAAAATCTACTTAATACCATAAAACGAATATCCACATTTTTCCGGCTTCTCGTGCAATCGTGTTAAAAAAGAATTAACACAGGTTATTGAATTACGTGAAAACAAACAAAATCAAGCGCTGCAAATGGATAGTGCGTACCTTTGTCCAAACAATCGCATACGAATGAAAAAAGTCCTACATACCTCCCAAACTCGTGGTCACGCCAATCATGGTTGGCTGAACGCAAAACACTCCTTTAGTTTCGCGCAATGGTACAATCCAGAACGCATCAACTTTGGTGCATTGCGCGTATTAAACGATGACATTGTTGCCGCAGCAATGGGATTTGGAAAACATCCCCACGACAACATGGAAATCATCACAATTCCCTTGCGTGGTTCCTTACGACACCAAGACAGCATGGGATTCAGTGAAGTGGTAAAAGCGGGCGAAGTTCAGGTGATGTCAGCCGGAACCGGAATTTTTCACAGTGAAATGAATGCCAGCAACCAAGAAGACCTGAATTTATTTCAAATTTGGATTTTCCCAAATAAACAAGGAGTCACTCCTCGCTACGAGCAAAAGTCGTATGATTTGAAGGATTCAGAACAACGATTCTTGCAATTGGTTTCGCCTAACGCCAATCAAGAAGGAGTTTGGATTCACCAAAACGCATGGATTCATCTCGTTAGCATGGAAGAAAATACGTCCCTGACTTACGAGATCAAAGGTGAAGGAAATGGCGCATATTTCATGAACATTGATGGAGCTTTTGAAATCGAACAGGAGCTTTTGAATGAGCGCGACGCAATGGGAATATGGGATACAAAAGAAATCATCCTAAAGAATAAACAAAAAGGACGAATGCTAGTTATAGAAGTACCAATGATATTTTAATATGAAACAGATAATAGACGATTTAAACTGGAGATACGCAACGAAGCAATTCGACGCAACGCTTAAATTGACAACCGAGCAATTGGACGTCATCAAAGACTCTTTGCGCTTAACTCCATCCGCATATGGAATTCAACCTTTGAAATTTATTTTCGTTTCGAGTCCAGCATTGAGAGAACAAATAAAAGAAATTGCTTTCAATCAGGGTCAAGTTGTTGACGCTTCTCACCTTTTGATCATCTGTTCATATACTTCTATCAACGATGCCTACATTGATTCACATGTGCAATTAGTAACGGAAACACGAAATACGCCAGCTGAAAGAGTTGCTGGATTCAGTGAGTTTTTAAAGAAAAACATCTTGAGCATGGCGGATAGTGACGTTGAGCCATGGAATGCGCATCAAGCATATATTGCATTAGGTCAACTTCTCCACACCTGTGCAAGCATGCGTATTGACGCTACACCGATGGAAGGATTCAACGCGAAAAAATTGGACGAATTGCTAGGACTTGCCGATCAAAACCTAAAAAGTGTGTTACTGTGTCCGATTGGCTTCCGTTCAAGCGAGGATAACTACCAACACCTTGCGAAAGTTCGCAAAAGCAAAGAAACCCTGTTTCAGACTTTATAGCTTATCCACATTATTACGTGTATAAAAAAGCTTGATTTTATTGGACTTTGAGGACTTCCGGGTCCTCATTTTTCATTATATTTGAACATGTCGACTATTTACAAGCAACTATTATTGGTCTTTTGCGCTTTGGTTTTAAGTAACTTCTCTTTGCATGGACAGGTAAAAATGAGCGCGAGTAACCGAGTGGACTTGGCAACGATTCACCATCAATTAATGGTGGAGAAAGGTGTAGTTCATCCAGATCTTTTAGCGCGTTACCCCATTTACCAAATCAACGGAAGTTACTATTTATCTTTTCTTGGAAAGATTTCGGAGGGATTCAATCGTTCTGATCTAATCAAAAGAGGATTCATTGTCGGGAGTCCAATAGCAAATTTGGTCAGCATTAAAGTTCCGTTAAATAAAACGAGTCAATTAGCAACAATCAAAGGATTAGGCTACTTGGAAATTGCTTCTAAAATTCATAATTCCTTAGATAAAGCTATCGTAGATATGCATGCGGACTCTGTTCACCAAGGAATTGGTTTGCCGCAAGGTTATTCTGGAAAGGATGTATATATTGGTATCACAGACTGGGGATTTGATTACACTTCACCCGTGTTTTACGATACAGCCATGCAGCAATCACGCATTGTGGCAGCTTGGGATCAATACAAAACAAGTGGACCACATCCACAAGGATTTGCTTACGGAACGGAATACACGACTTTAGGAGAACTTTTCGCTGCTGGAAGCGACACATCCAACATCTACTCATATGCAACGCATGGAACACATGTTTCCTCAATCGCCGGTGGTGGTGGCGCAGGAACTCCGCACAAAGGAGTCGCATTCGATGCCAATTTTTTGTTTGTGACATTTTTAGTCGATGAAGCTGCGGTTCTGGATGCTTGGGAATGGATGTACCAAAAAGCGCAAGCTGATGGAAAACGGTTGGTCATTAATATGTCCTGGGGACTATACCACTTCGGAACATTGGATGGAACCTCCATCTTAAGTCAAGCAATCACTGCTTATACAGATTTAGGTGTTGTATTCGCGAACTCCGGAGGAAACAACGGAAATGTGAATTTTCATATTAAGAAATCCTTCAACCAAGATCAGTTTAAGTCTCGCATTGAGTTTTATTCTTACTCGGCGAACGCAAACATGTGGGGACAAAGTATTCAAGCATGGGGTGAAGCCGGACAGTCGTTTGAAAATGGTTTAATCATCACCAATAATGCTGGAACTACCCTGGTTGAAAGTCCATTTTATAGCACCGCAACGGTTAGCAATTACATTGATTCGTTTTTAGTTACTGGCGTTGACACCATT
>JBILRU010000163.1:0-3280 GCA_044372485.1 Crocinitomicaceae bacterium | reverse complement strand
CAATCCGTCAATCAAGATATCGATTTCCGCTGGAATGAAAGTCAATTCGAAAAATTCATTGATTGCAGCTGTTAATCCAGTCTTCATCTCAGCACGTTTCGTTGCATCTGCTTTAGCGTACGCTTGAAGTTGACCACCAATTGAACGACTAATTCCTGCGTAATCAGAGAAACGGAAAACGATTTGTAGGTAGTTGTCGTGACGAGATTTGTCGTTCGTTGCCGCGTAGAACTTGTTGATTGTTTCCACAACTGTTCCGTATTTATCTTTGTTTGCTGGCTTGTTTGCCCACGCATTGAATTTCGCTTCGTTTTTTGCTTTGTCAGCTGCCGTTTGGAATTTCGTTAAGGCATCAATCATTCCTTGACGGTTTTTCCAGTAATTCGCGATGCGTGCATATTTAGAAGCGTAGTTCAAACGAACATCGTCATTTTTGTCCATGTATTTTTTCATGGCATCCATGCTTGATTTAGACGCTTCTACCCAAGCTGGATAAGCGAATTTCACGTTTTGATCAATTCCACCTGCAGGTAACCAACGGTTGGTTCTTCCTGGATAACCTAAGATCATCGCGAAATCACCATCTTGGATTCCTTTGATGTTTACCGGTAAGTGGTGTTTTGGATGCAATGGAACGTTCGCTGTTGAATAGTCAGCTGGATTCCCGCTAGCGTCAGCGTATACGCGGAACATAGAGAAGTCACCCGTATGACGTGGCCATTCCCAGTTGTCTGTGTCTCCACCGAATTTCCCGATGCTATTTGGAGGCGTTCCTACCAATCGAACATCTTTAAAATCTTGGTAAACGAAGTAGTAGAATTCATTTCCTTGAAAGAAAGAACGAACACTTACCGTATATTTTCCACCTTCGCTGTTTTCTTTCTCAATCGCAGCGATTTCTTCTTTAATCACTTTCTCACGCTCTGCTTCCGTCATTTGATCGGTTACTTTTCCTAGGATGCGTTTGCTGACGTCATCCATACGAACGAAAAAGCGTACATATAATGATTTTGGTTTTAACTCCTCTTGACGATTTGCTGCCCAGAATCCATTCGTTAAATAATCTTTCTCTGGTGTTGATAATTCTGCAATAGCATCGAATCCACAATGGTGATTTGTCAAAATCAATCCATCTTTGGAAATGATTTCAGCGGTACATCCACCGTTGAATTGAACAACAGCATCTTTAATCGAAGAATGGTTGATGCTGTAGATTTCTTCCGTCGTCAACTGCAGTCCCAACTTCTCCATATCTCTGTGATTCAGACGTTCAATGAACATCAAAAACCACATTCCTTCGTCCGCACGAACGAAAAAGCCAACGAACATAGCGATGGCTAAAAAAGTACTTTTTAAACGTGTATTCATTTGTATAGTTTTTTGAAGGGCTAATTTACGGATTTCAAACCAAGGAAAAAAAAGGACTTTTCCACAATTTATTAAGGGAGGAGGTGAAATAGATTTTCTGAATAAAACAGTGCTTTATGTTTGTTTACCTTGCAAACATTTGTCTTTATCCAAGTTTATTCTTGAAGTCCATTCTCTCGTGTAGAATTCGAGTTATTTCAACGGTCTGGTTGTCTAATACCCTATAGAAAATGATGTGTTTTGAACTGATTTTTCCTTTCAAATCGGGATGTATTTCTGAATAAGCTTTGCCAATTTGTGGGTTCTTTGAAATGACAGTGCACTCACTTATGATGAGATTATAGTAGTTGTCAGCTTGCCTTTCCGACCAAGTTAAAACGGTGTAATACCAAATATCAGAAAGATCCTTTAGCGCATTGTTTGTAAACTTAAACTTTGCCAATTGAATTCTTTTTTGCTTTGAGCAATTTTAAATGAGCTTCCGGATCAAAATCTTCTACTAATCCACTATTGATTCCTTCATCAATAGCACGACGCAAAGCAATGAATTTATGTTCTTCTTCTTCCAGAAGTCTTAATCCTGCACGAACTGCTTCACTGGCATTTTTGTAACGGCCTTCTCTCAAAATACCTTGAATGAATTCATCAAAGTAAGTACCTAATGTGATGGATGTGTTTTTACTCATGACTGTCGGTTTTGGGCATAAGTACCAAATATAGGTATTATATAAAGATGTTTTTTGGGGAGATTGTCATTTTTTCATTTCTTCAACATCATTTTCATTCCAATACTAAACATGAGTGATTTCCCTTGATTAATGAAATCGTAATTTTCGCCGAAATGTCCATAATAGGTATCCTTCCAATGATCAGCGTAAAGTTCATTTTTTGAAAAAAGGATAAATTGCTGGTTGATTGTATATTCGACATGAAGTCCGAGCAACCAACCGTAATTACCTGAAGTCCGAACGAATCCACCCGCACTCGGACAAATCCTTAGTTTCTCGCCAATGATGAGTTTCAAATAGATGGGTTCCGTGAAGGTCGCATACGTTTTATCAAACAAGACAAATGGATCGGTATTGATGGAAAAGTAAGCGTGCTTCGGACGGAATTCGAAGTTTCCACCAAAGGAATAATAGTTGCTGCCTTGACAGGGCAAATATCCGAGATTTAAACCTGCATTGAATTCTTGTGAATGGGCGTAAATTGACATGGAAAGAAAGAGACACATGAATATAATAGTCTTTTGTGCTTTTTTTAAACAGGTGTGATGCTTTTTCATGTTTCCATTTTTTACATTTATAAACTGTGCTCTCCACATAAAAACATCACCATCCAATATTATATATGGGGCTGGTTACCGTGCCAGACGAATTTGAAGCAGTGCAACGAACATAATGTGGAGTAGTCGGAGTATAAGGTAAAGTAAAGTAATTACTAAAAATCTGGGTCATTATGCCGCCGTTAATGCTAGATGGACAAGCCACCGTATTACCTAAACTCATGGTTGTCCCATGTTCAAAAGTAACCGTCGTAGGTGAGCCATTAGGATTAATCTCAGTGAAAAATCTCAATGTATCACTATTAAGGGAGTCTCTATAGATAAAGTTGCTTATAATTGGCGTTCCCGAAGTAGTGGTAAAAGTCATGTCGTTTCCAAGACTGTAGTCAATAGCATTTTTTGCTTTAATTCTGTAATGATAGGTAGTATTTGAATTTAAATTCGTTAGGGTCGCTTGAACTTGACTTTGATTAGTTCCAGAAAGATAATCGGTGTTTGATCCTTGAACTAGACCATATGATGTTGTCAGGCCATATTCAAAACTAATGGCATCCGTATATAATCCATTAGGAATTACAGAGCCAAATATATTTGCTGAAGAATTTTGAATATTCGTAGCGCTTTGAG
>JBILRU010000002.1:0-57359 GCA_044372485.1 Crocinitomicaceae bacterium | reverse complement strand
TTTGCGTCTAAGTAACAGAATGAAGAATCTCTACCTTATCATTTCCTTTTTTATAATAACTAATAGTTATGCTTCGCACATTATCGGTGGAGATATCTATTACGATTACTTGGGTAATAATCAGTACCGTTTTTTTATTACGTTATACCGTGACTGTAATTCAACCGGGGCGCAATACGACGACCCACTTACGTTAACAATCTATAAGGCAAATAATGTATTTTTCCAGAACATTCTGGTGCCTTTTCCCGGTAGCGTCATATTGCCAATTAACTTTAACAATCCCTGTGCAACTCCACCAAATAACATTTGTGTTGAGCGGGCAATTTATACCACAGTGGTCACACTCCCACCTACTCCAGGAGGTTATGATGTTTCTTATCAGCGCTGTTGCAGGGGTCCAAACATCACCAACTTGTTGTTTCCTGACGATACAGGAATAACCCTTACAACACATGTTCCAGGTTCAGATACTGGATTCACGGCAAATAGTAGTCCGCGTTTCACGAATTATCCACCAGTATTACTCTGCAACAATGATGAGCTTGTTTTTAATCATTTAGCGACAGATCCAGACGGTGATCAATTGGTCTATTCATTGGTAACTCCTTGGTCCGGAGCAAGTTCAACGGATCCTCTACCAACACAAGCTCCCGCACCACCTTATTTCCCGGTACAATGGAATGGTGGAACGTTTAATGCACAGCAACCTCTTGGAGCGGGATCTTCCACCGTGATAGATCCTGTAACCGGAATTCTTACGGTGAATCCAAATATGATTGGATTATTTGTTGTCGGCGTTTGTGTCAAGGAATATAGAAATGGTGTATTGGTTGGACAAACGATTCGTGATTTCTTATTTCGGGTGTTTGATTGTAACATTGTTATGCAGGCTTTGTTACCGCTTCAAACGCAACTCCCAACATTCGTGTCCTATTGTCAAGGTTTGAATGTCCAATTTGTGAATAATTCATATGGTGGAACCTCTTATGCCTGGAATTTTGGTGTGCCAAATATCACTTCCGATGTGAGCTCTCAGTTTGCGCCGAACTATACTTTTCTATCACCAGGAAATTACAATGTTCAATTAATTGTTAACCCAGGAATGCCTTGTACGGATACGGCTTATATGAATGTGATTGTAAACAATCCACTCAGTGTCTCTTGGTCTGCCCAAGATTCCTTGTGTATTCTTGGAAATAATTTTGATTTTATCGCGAATGTGTCCAATCCTGCTGCTACTCTCAATTGGGTCCTTGATCCTACGGCGAGTCAAACCTCTGGAATTGGAAATTCCTTGTTTAATGTGACTTTTTCTACGCCAGGCTACCATACAATAGAAGTAATTGCAGACGACGGATTTTGTCAATTAAGTTATGTGGATTCCATATTTATTTTTGATGTTCCTTCAAGTTCTATTTCGGTGCCTCCTTTGGTTGAATGCCTCGGATTCACCATCCCATTTGGTAATAATTCAAGTTCGGCCATTAACTATTCTTGGGATTTTAGTTTGGGTTCAAATAGTGTTGGACAAAGTACTCTAACAACGCCAACGTTTACTTTTCCGACATCGGGAATTTACACGGTTCAATTAATTGCGAGTTCCTTTTCCACGTGTTCTGATACATCTGAAGTTCAAGTAACGATTAAAGAACCATTAGTCATGTCGATTAGTCATACTGATTCTTTATGCATTGATGACACTTTCGATTTTCTAGCTACGGTTTCTGGACCTAGTAATGCGACTTTTCAATGGGATTTTGGAATGAACGCGACTCCATTGTCCTCTACGAATCTCAGCGTTCAGGGTGTTTCTTACACACAATCAGGAGCAATGCCCGTCTACTTTATTGGACAATATGACAACTGTTCTGATACCATTGAATCGAGCGTCCAGATTTTTGGTCATGCAATCATCGACTTTATGTTCATCAATACGCTGCAGTGTGCACCTTCTCTTGCCCAGTTTGTTAATTTGAGTCAGTCGGACGTACCTGTTCAATACCAATGGAATTTTGGGGATGGAAACACCTCTACAGCGGTTAATCCCAATCATATTTACCTTACCCCAGGAAATTACAGTATTGGGTTAACTTTGAATCAGCTCTACGGATGTATGGATACGCTTTTCTTGCTACAACAGGACTTAGTTACCGTTAATCCTTCGCCAACTGCCGGATTTGTTGTCAATCCAGATAAGGTTGATGTGTGTCAAAATACCGTTTCTTTCTTCGATCAATCTAGTGGTGCAACCAACTACCAGTATGTTTTTGACAATAGGGAATATACGTCGAACCTTGCTAATTTCAGTCACAATTACATCAATTCAGGTTCAGATTACCCCATACAGATTGTTTCCAATCAATTTGGGTGTCGAGATACTGCAAGACAAACGGTGATGGTTGAACCATTTTCGATATACATTCCAAACACATTTATTCCCGATAAAAATAATCGAAATGAGTTATTTATTCCCGTTACTGATTTTGATGTTGTTGCGTGGGAGTTCAGTATTTACAACCGATGGGGAGAAGTGATCTTTCAAACCAATGATCCGAAGCAAGCTTGGGACGGACAACTGAATGGTATCATGTGTCAAGATGGATTGTATAGCTACAAGTTAAAATTCCGTTCTTGTGACAAACCATTTATTTGGCAGGCATTAGATGGATTCGTGACGTTGATTAGATAATCTTACTTGCGTAAAACGAAGTTTTGACCCAAGTACACTTTTCTTACCTGTTCATCTGATGCTAATTCTTCCGCTGTTCCGGATTTCAAAATGCTTCCTTCAAATAGTAAATATGCACGATCGGTAATCGACAAGGTTTCTTGTACGTTGTGGTCTGTAATGAGAATACCAATATTCCGTTTCTTTAATTCCGAAATAATGCTTTGGATGTCTTCTACGGCAATTGGATCTACACCAGCAAAGGGTTCATCCAATAGGACAAATTTTGGATTCGTTGCAAGCGCACGAGCGATTTCTGTTCTACGTTTTTCCCCGCCAGATAGTCGATTACCGAGGTTTTTTCGAACATGCGTTAAACTAAATTCTTCCAACAGTTGTTCCAGTTTTTCTGACCTTTCTTGTTTGGATAGATCGGTCATTTCAAGAATGGCCATGATGTTATCTTCTACACTTAGTTTTCGAAAGACAGACACTTCTTGCGGAAGGTAGCCAATGCCCATTTGCGCACGTTTATACATGGGGAGTTTCGTGATTTCAACGTCATCTAAAAAAACGGAACCTTCATCCGGACGAACCAATCCAACCATCATGTAAAAGGACGTGGTTTTCCCAGCGCCATTTGGCCCTAAAAGTCCGACAATCTCACCTTGTTTCACTTCCACTGAAACACCGTTTACGACAGGTCTTCCTTTGTAGGTTTTTCGAATATGTTCAGTGTACAATTTCACGATGCGAAGGTATTAAAAATTCAAGGCATAACGCGCACGTATTCCAAACGGACTTTGTCCGGGAATAGGGTGGGTCATTCTCCATACGAAGTCAACACGAATGACTTTTAAAATATTCTCAATTCCAATAGAAGTCTCCATGTATGGAACACCATTAAATCGTTTCACAAAATCAGGAATTAACATGGCTTCCTCATGCTTCTGGCTGATGTCACCGTATAGGATTCTTCCTGTAGAGACTAGACGAAGGTTCAGTTTTTTCACCAATGGAATGCGGTCAAAAAATAATCCTTCCCAATGATTTTCAATAAAACCAGTAACGTACTTGTCGCTAATGAATTCCATGAAGTTTAATTTATTAAAGGTACTCGTCAACAACCATAAGGATTGATTCCCTTCATGAACCTTCAGGAAAGGATACGCGGTCGTTCCGAAGATATAACCAGCGGTTACTCCGTAACGCATGCGCCCTAGCACACCCAATTGCGTATTATGTTCCATTTGGAACTCCAAGCGTTGGTAGTTGTATTCGCTACCAAAAATATTTTTCATCCCAATGATTGCCTGAAGCGAAAAAATCGGGTAGGCAGATCTCAGACTTGTTCGATCAAAATATCCCGATAGAAATTCTTCTCCTTTGGTCCATCTAACGCGACCAATGAATTCAAAAGTTTTAATGTTTAACACATTAACCGTATCGAAATTCAGTACACGTTGGTAATTCGCTAGACCGAGAGGAGTGTAACTTTTCCATTCGAATCCACCATATAGAATGAGGTCCTTTTTAATGTCTTTTTCTAAATTTAGGCCTACTTTATTTACGAAGGTCAGTTTATCGAAAGGTGCTGTGTTGAAAACGGTTGCAAAGGTACTTCCCATGGAAGCGGCGGTTGGAGACTGACCAATTTGCTCAATGTCATAAGAATAAATACCGGTGAGCATCCCACGTTTTTTTGGTGTGATGTTATACCGTATTTTTCCCGCGTATTTGAGTTTCTCATCGCCAAAACCGTAGGCTACTCGTCCACCAAGTTCGAGTCTTTTGGAGAAATCATTTGAAGTTCTCAAAGCCATCGCCACGCGGTAATTCTCCACTGGATTCTTACTGATTAGGGAAGTGGCGTTTCCTATCTCGATTTTATTGAATTGAAAATACCCCGTTGTTGCGAAGTACAATAGTTTTTTCATCGACTTGTAAAAACTTGTTTTACTGAGGGAATCGACCATTTCCTCAATGTGTTTTTCTTGCACATTTAACTTAATTGGACGATTACTTTGCCAGTAATCAGTACTCCTCGCCTTTGCACTATCGCTTATTTCAACGGAATTATTGGTGTAAAACGAGTTGTCCTTAGCTTGATTAATAACAAAGTCACTTCGTTTACTGTATTTCCTTCCGAACATCCCTAGAATCTTTGATTCTTCCGTTAAACGAAACTCCAATATGAGCCTTTCCTCAGTGAGCATCCACACTTCATTTTGAACCTGATCGAAAAAGTGTTCAAAGTAGAAATTTTGAATATAGTTGAGATTTGCATCCGGAGAAATGGAGGCCTTGATTTGTTTTACTGCGTATGTTGTGTCGTTAATCCACATTTCACCAGTAAAGGCAAGGTCACCTGTTCTTTTGGGTTCAAAATGCAGTTTGTAACACCAATCTGAGCCGATAAATGAGGAGTCTTCGAGTACAAATTGATAATACGAACGCGCGTAAGGAGCTAGCGGACTAATAAACGACTTATTAAACAAATCATAAATGTTATCATAGATGTTCAAGTCGAGGTACATGTCTCCAAGAAACTGATTCACCTGTACATTTTCGATTCCAGTAATCTTCGTGGCTTGAACCACTTCCTTTTTTTGTTTTGGTTGATTTTTAAAGTAGAAATCAGATAGCGATTCAGTGAGAATAACCGGTAAATAGGTGTTTCCATCAAGCGTTGAATCCAAATAATTCATCACAAGATCCATCCGTTTTACAAGTCCATTTTGCTGAAACTTATCCCCAAGGTTATTGAGGTCCAACTGAATTTTGTTGTAGAGTTTGTATTGGTAAGCGTCAAGTTTCTCTTTGTTATTTATAGGCTTGTTGGCGATTACTTTTTTATGCAGCGCAACCGCAGGCGATTCAGATGAAATGAGAACGACGACATCTTTATAATCCGTTGACTGAACCTCTAAATTAATTTTTAAATTCTGTTCACTATCCTTTTTTATCTTAATGCTTTTAGTCTTGTATCCAATGAACTGAACTTGGATAGAGTCTGTCGCGTAATAACTTTGAAGAAAAAATGCACCAACCGTGTCTGTTAGTGTTCCAATTTTCGTTCCGGAGAAACGAACACGAGCGTAGGGGATAGGTTCTCCTTTTTCATCGGAAACGGTTCCTTTCACTGTTGTTGTTTGACCATATAACAGCATTGGGGCTAAAAGCAACAAGGAAAGCAGCAGTCTTGTTTTCATAAATAGTCGCTTATGCCTGCTGATTTTTAGCAACGCGTTTTGCTACAAGGACACTGATTTCAAATAACAAGTAAATTGGAATGGTCACAATCACTTGAGAAATCACATCGGGAGGTGTAATGATGGCTGCCAAAATTAAAATGACAACAACAGCGTGCTTTCGGTATTTAACAAGAAATTCAGGGGTAAAAAGTCCAATTTTTACCAATAAGTAAGTCACAACGGGCAACAAAAAGAACAATCCGGTATAAAATACAGTCGAAAGAATCGTGCTCATGTAAGAACTGATGGTAAAATCGTTTCTGATTTTATCGGTGATTTGAAACGCGCCAAAAAATTGAACGCTCAAAGGTGCCACAACGAAATAACCGAAGAGAATGCCCGTAAAGAATAAGATACTCACATAAAAGACGATTCCTTTTGCCATTTTGCGCTCCTTGAATTTTAATCCGGGTTTGACAAAAGACCAAAGTTGATAGAAAATATATGGAAAAGCTAATACAGCGCCGCCCATAATGCTCATCATTAAAGCATAGGAAAATTGACCTGATAAGGTCATGCTTTGAAAGTTCACTGGAATTTTGTCTATGCAAACATTTAAGTATTCGCATAAAAGTCTAAAGGTCACAAAATTTGGGTCTACCATGATCAGGAAGACATTTTCCATAATTTCTTTTTGGTAAATCCAAATAACAATTGCAAAAATAATAATGGCAACTGCAGAACGCATGAGTCTCCATCGTAGTTCTTCTAGGTGATCAAGAAAGGACATTTGCTTATTGTCTGACATGTTGCAAAAGTAGTTATTTTCTCTATCCTAAAAATGAAGTTTTTAGAACGTAAATTGTTTACGACCTGAGTCCTCAACTTTGTTTAAAATTAACGGTTATGGAAAAGAAATTTGAATTAAAAGAAATGTGGTTTAACAATACAGATTCAGAAGTTGTATTAACTGGGATTTTACACAAAGAATTTCTTCAATACGACACGAAGGTTCGCATGCCAATTGCGCGATTGAATTCCTTGGTGAATTTGCTTCAAAAAAACAACGATCAATTTGATCTTTACGATTACATGTGTTGTTTTAATTTTGGATTTGTTACCGAATACAATGTGGTATTACCAGCTGAATTGAACCGAATGTTTACTCAGCAGGAATTGGAAGGTGAAGCGTTGGCTCCGTTAAAGCAAATTCGGGCTTAAGGCTGAATATAAACGGTTTCTTCGTTTACTTTTTCCGCTTCGATTTTGATAATGCCAGCACCGGATTTATTGCCTTTTTTTGCGTCAATATCAAGAACTGCCACACCAGCTTGACCTAATTGATATAATTCATTGTAATTGAATGTCGCCATTCCATTCGCATTCGTATATGCCGTATCAATTACTGCAACTTGCTGAGGAGTAGTTTGTGTATTTGTACCGTATAATCTAACCATCGCGTTACTCACACTAGCGTTATTTTCATCTTTGATGTAAATGTTTGCAACTGTATCTAATTTCTTTCTGCAAGAAGTAGTCACAATGATAGATAGGATAGCTAGAACAATGATATTTTTCATCTCTGTATAATTTTAGTTCGGTAAGTAAATTGTTTTAACTGTTGTTGTGTGAACACGACAACGTGCATAATCATACGCCACTTTGTTATTGTATTTTACGATAATGTCAAAATAACCGGTTGTGTTCGCATCGCCAGAAACGTTGAAATATTGGTCCATGTCAACAACCGCGAATCCAGAAGCATTCGAGAATACGGTGTCAACAAAAGGAAGTGTTGCAGGGTTAGATTGTTGGTCGCCAATGACGATTACTTTGGCTCCGTCCATTAATTGATTCGATGATGAGCGAACAAATACCTTCAGTACAGCAGGATCTTTGGACTCACAAGAAACACTGACAAGTATAACTATGCTCAGTGTAAGTAGATTAAAAAAGGTTTTCATATTGCTTCGAAAGTTTCAAATTTACATTATTTTTTTTAAATGCTCAAATAGCATTACTGGATCATTACTACCACACGATTTCGTTTTTCCTCTTCTATCTGAATCACTTGGTTTCCAGTTAAGCCGAAATAAAATGCCTCAACCTTCAAAACAGCCACCCCAACTTGCCCGGATTTATAGTATTTATCCATATCAAAGAACGCTAGTCCACCTGAATTTGTTGTGGAACTGTCATTAATAATTGACAATTGGGTTGAGTTAGAGGTCGGTTCAACAACTAACTTTACCTTGGCATTTTTAACGAGTTCCCCATTCGAAAATTGAACCGCAACCTCAAGAGAGGTCGGTTCTTTTTTGTAACATGAACTAAGTAAGATGGAACTCAGTAGAACTAGGGTAATAATTCCGTAGAACTGGTTGATTTTACCAATAAAATTCTTGTACATTTGCATGTTTAGGGCTGTTTAGCTATGAGTTAAACAAGTATTGGGCCCGAAAAGTTACACTATGTCACAAGAAAATGAATATTAAAGAAATTTTAGAGGCTGTTCATGCATTCGAAATTCAATCAGCAAATGATTTAGAAAACTTTCGAATTCAATTTTTAGGTTCAAAAGGTCAAATTAAGGACCTATATGGAGCATTGAAAAGCGTTCCAAATGAGGAAAAAAGGGCTGTTGGACAACAAATTAACGAAGTGCGACAACTCGCTGAAAATAAATTAGAATCCTTTAAAATCATGCTTTCCCAAAGCACTTCTGCGTCCGACAAGGAAGATTTGAGTAAACCTGGATCGGACTCACTCATCGGAAGTCATCACCCGCTTTCACTTGTCCGAAAGGAAATTATTGACATTTTTAACCGCATCGGTTATGTTGTTTCGGAAGGACCAGAAATTGAGGATGATTGGCACAATTTCTCTGCTTTAAACTTTCCTCCTGAGCATCCAGCAAGAGACATGCAGGATACTTTTTTTGTGGAAAAAGGAGATGTAGAGATGGCGCTACGCACCCATACAAGTAGTGTTCAGGTACGTGTTATGGAAAACTCTGAACCGCCCATTCGAACTATTTCACCGGGAAGGGTTTATCGAAACGAGGCAATTTCAGCTCGTGCCCATTGCTTTTTTCATCAAATTGAGGGCTTATACATTGACAGGAATGTTTCTTTTGCAGATTTAAAACAAACATTGTTGTTTTTTGCCAAAGAATTATTTGGAGAAAAGGCTTCGATTCGTCTTCGCCCATCTTACTTTCCATTTACGGAGCCAAGTGCTGAAGTGGATGTTTCTTGTACCTTATGTCATGGAAAAGGATGCAACGTATGCAAGTATTCTGGATGGCTCGAAATTCTCGGATGTGGAATGGTAGATCCAAATGTACTAGATGCATGCGGGATAGATTCAACGGTCTATTCGGGGTTTGCATTTGGAATGGGTGTAGAACGCATTGCACAATTAAAATACCGTGTAACCGATCTTCGTTTATACTCAGAAAATGACATTAGATTTCTCAAACAATTTACTCCTGGAATATAATTATGGCGTGGAATATTATTTCGGATAAGGAACAAGTCCAAAAAATAATTGAATCAAGTAGCGAAAAGCCTCAGGTTTTTTTCAAACACAGCACCCGTTGTAGTATTTCCTCCATGGCCTTAAGACGCTTTGAAGGATCTGGTATTTTGGATAGTTCGACTGTTGATTGCTGGTATTTGGATCTTCTTTCTTACCGTTCGATTTCGGAAGAAATTTCGAGTCAAACACATGTTGTTCATCAATCTCCACAGGCGATTCTTTTCATCAATGGCCAAATGTGTTATGCGGAAAGTCATGGGATGATAGACGCTCAGCAAATTCTTCAAATTATAACTTAACGATATGAAAAAAGTTCTCGTTATTGTCGTCGTAATTGGTTTGCTTGGAAGTTATTTGCTTCCAATGTTCCAGAACGAATCAACTAATTCGGAGGCGCCATTTCAATTTGGTTTTTCTGATAACTTAGCCATCAAATACGGCGACGTCGTTTCCATTCCAATTGAAACAAATGGAGAAGCAAAAAATGTCACCATCACTTTTGGTGGGAAGGTCATTCAGAAATTTGCACAACCGAAAGAAAAGCTCAACATTCAATTGGATTCAAAAAGCTACCAAATCGGAGCTTATGAAATTGAAATGCACGGTGTAGATCAACAAGGACAATTTTTCACAGAAATTCGTAATGTAAGAATTCTTTCGGATGTAACTCCAGAAAAATGGAAACTTGAAATCGTTCGTCGCCTTCCTCATAATGAAAGTAGTTTCACTCAAGGGCTGGCTTTCTCAGGAGACCAACTATACGAAGGAACAGGGGATCCAAACCAAATAGGAGCATCTCTTGTCGCAAAAGTGAATCTAAACACAGGAGAAATAGGACAGAAAATCGGATTAGATGCAACTCGTTTTGGTGAAGGAATTACCATTCTTGGAGATCAAATTTTTCAACTAACCTGGTTAAATCACAAATGCCTTGTATATAATAAGGAAACACTTGAATTATTAAAAGAATTCGATTATTCAACAGAGGGTTGGGGAATTTGTACAGATGGAAAAGTACTATTCATGTCGGATGGCTCCGAACGAATTTATGTGCGCAATCCGAAAAACTTCGACATCATCAAAACGATTGAGGTGTATACGAATGAATTCGCAATTCCGCGTTTGAACGAATTAGAATTTGTGAACGGACTTATCTATGCTAATATTTGGACGTCCAACGAAATCGCAGTGATAGACCCGCTTTCGGGCAAAGTGCTTGCCTTAATTGACGCGACTAATTTAGTGAACGAAGGAAAAGGAAACGGGGAAGTCCTTAACGGAATTGCTTTTCATGCGAAATCGAATAAATTGTACATGACAGGTAAATTTTGGCCAACAATGTTCGAAGTAAAGGTACTGAAGTAACATACTTTCCGTTATCGTTCATACAAAAAGTGCCGCGATGGCAATTTTTATTGGTTTTCTTCGTTTGAAAAATTGGAAATAAGAATATGGAGCAGACATCAAAGGATTGGAATGAGTTAAAAAGTAACGACAGTTGGTCAATTTTTAAGATAATGTCCGAGTTTGTCGAAGGATTTGACCGGATGTCTAAAATTGGACCCTGTATTTCGATTTTCGGATCGGCACGAACAAGTCCAAATAATCCCCATTACTCCCTTGGAGTGGAAATCGCTGAAAAGTTTGCAGGCTTAGGATATGGAATCATTACAGGTGGTGGTCCCGGATTAATGGAAGCGGCAAATAAAGGCGCTCAAAAAGCGAAAGGAAAATCTGTCGGACTCAATATAGATTTACCATTTGAACAAAATCACAATCCATTTATAGACCAAGAACACAATCTTGAGTTCGATTATTTTTTCGTTCGAAAAGTGATTTTCGTGAAATATTCCCAAGCATTTGTCATTTTGCCAGGTGGATTTGGAACACTGGACGAGTTTTTCGAGGCAATGACCTTGATACAAACAAAAAAAATTACCAAAAGACCCATTGTTCTTGTTGGCACATCCTATTGGATAGGCTTGCTAAAATGGGTAGAAGAAACCATGTTATGGAAAGAAAAAAATATTTCTCCAAATGATTTAGACTTGTACAAATTAGTCGATACAGCCGATGAAGCTGTGGAATACGTCGAAGATTTCTACCGATCCCACGCACTATCTCCAAATTTCTGATAATTTAACGAAAAGGAAAGATTAACTTTGATTATTGAAAACTGAAAAACTGTGTTCCAGAAAATTAAAAATTTTATTCTAACAAAACACTTCCTCAAACACATTGGATTGGTGATTTTGTTTTATTTAGTCCTTGTTTTCGCAACAGTCATCTATTTAGATTTAGCGACAAATCACGGTGAAAAAATAGCAGTCCCTAATTTTGTAGGGATGAACGGAGAAGAAGCGAAAAAGAAAATCGAAGATCTAGACTTACAGTATCAAATTCTTGATAGTATTTACAACCCTAAAATGCCGGAGGGAACAGTACTTGAACAATTAGTTGAGCCTACCGGGATTTCAGGAGTCCATGTGAAATCTGGTCGCATCATTGGATTGCGATTAACCAAAAAGACGCAAATGGTCGAAATGCCAAGTTTGGTACACAAACAATTACAGTTTGCTGAAAGCATACTGGAACAGCGTGGATTAAGATTTAGCATACAATATAAACCTACAAGCGAAGCGAACGGTTCCGTATTGGACCAACTTTACCGTGGCAGAAGAATCAAAGAAGGAGAACGTCTTCCAATTGGAGCAGTCGTTACGCTAGTTGTTGGTCAAAATGATCAAGGTGAACCAATTACGATTCCTAATCTTGTCGGGCTAACTATGGCGGATGCGCGATTCATTATGGATACTTTGGGTGTGACATCCTACAATTTTGTTTGTCCGGATTGTAGCAACTCACAAGACTCATTGGCTGCGATTATCTTTAGTCAAACACCAGAATTTATTGATGGTTCAACGGTGTTTAAATCGACGCAATTTACTCTTTCTATGAAACGCAATTTTTCAGATATCGAAATCCCTGAATAATATGAAACTGTTTCTTATTTTTTGTTTGTTTACCTTTACTTCTATTGCGCAACAAATGGAGGTGGGTCCTATTACACGCAATGTAAATCTTCCAGAAAAACCCTTCAAATTGAAATCTGGGAATGCTACTTTAGACAGTACCTTTATTTATGTTTCTGACACACTAGATCTTCCATTTTATGATGATTTCTCCTCAAATAAATTCCAAGTTTACGCGGCACAATTTAACGACCCAGGAGTAACTAGTCAACTTTATTATCACTTGCTAAATCCGACTACGATGCTTCCGTATAGTCCAACAGCAAGTTTCACCAATGGAGCAACCTTCAAACGAACGTATGATAGCACAACCGACACGTTTATTGATAGCGTTTTCGCAACCCTATCCGTGAAAGTTGGTGATTTCACAACGTATCCAATTAATTATCAAACGGAAGATTTATATCCGCCTTATTACATTTATGATACGGTGGGCGTTCCGGATGTGAGAGATACCCTTTGGGTAACGAATCCCACGTACCTTCAAGATTCTGCCCGTATCTTTTTCTCAACGTTGGCAGATCAAAATGCGCATTGGTTGGATCACCAAGCCTATTTAAATGAACGATTTGCATACAATCCAAGATCTTTAGGAGTCGTTACTTTTGACGGATTGGATGAATTCGGTTATCCTTATCAAATCGGAACTTCAATTACGAACTACGCAGATCGCTTAACGAGTAAACCATTGAATTTAGGCAATTTATCAGCTGCTGATTCGGTTTATCTTTCTTTTCTCGTTCAGCCAGAAGGGCTTGGAGACATTCCGGAAACAGGGGATTCATTGGTATTAGAATTGTATGCAAAAGATTTGGATCAATGGTTTAGAGTCTGGTCGATTAATGGAGACACAACCTATTCGTTTAAACCGATTCATATCCCAGTGAAAGACGTGAAATATTTCAAAAAAGGATTTCAGTTTAGATTTAAAAATTACGGTTCGTTAGCGGGAGCATTAGACCATTTTCACATAGATTACGTTCACCTGCGAACTCAATCTTTTTTAGTAGATACCGTGTTCAAAGATTTTGCTTTGGTATATCCGCTGAACACCTTATTAAAAACCTACACATCCGTTCCCTGGGACCACTATAAGCAGTCTACCCAAAACCAGATGAGTGACGCGTTAAAAGTAATGGTGCATAATGGAAGTCCAAACCCGGAAAATTACCAAAATGGGGTTGTTGTTTTTGGTCAGGGAGCTACGAATTATGGCAACTTCACCTTACAAGGCTTTAATTTGGCCGAACAACAAATCAATTACGCTCCTAGTACCACACACACTTCTTTTCATGATTTGTCTTCAGGTGCTGAATTTCCAAAGAATTTGACAGGGGATGAGCAATCATTTGAGGTAACAACAACGGTTTCTGCTCAATTCCCAAATGACGTTAATAATGACCAGACAACGTTTATCCAACACTTTTACAATTATTACAGTTACGATGACGGAAGTGCGGAGGCAGCATTTGGTCCTACGGGGGTACAATCCAGACTTGCCATTTCGTATGAAGCATATGAAGCTGATTCCTTAATTGGAATCGCCATGCACTTTGTACCTTCAGTGACGGATGTCAGTAATAAGTTGTTTTTAATGACTGTTTGGGCCGACGATGGAATTGGGAATCCGGGGCAAGTATTGTATGAAGACGATGTGTTCAATACGAGAAGTCCAATTTATGGTTCGAATCAAAACATGTTCATCAAGTATTATTTCCCTGACACCATGAAGGTTGCCGTCCCAAGCAAATTTTTTGTAGGTTGGAGGCAATTAGATCAACAAAGATTAAACCTAGGTTTGGACAGAAACATAAATCATTCCGATAAAATAAAATTTAGTGTTGATGGTGGTGGATCTTGGATGACATCTCCTTTTGAAGGAAGTGCGATGATGAGGCCGATTTTTTCTACTTCTCTTGATCCTATTTTAGGAATAAAACCAACGGAAAATGTTGCGAATTTTGGGTGTTATCCAAACCCAGTGACAGAAGAATTACATTTTCAAAGTTCGAGTCCCTTGGAAAATGAACAGAAATTTATTTATGATGCTTCAGGAAGATTGATTCTGCAAACGACAGAGAATGTGGTTTCATTTGTCGGATTTCAGACAGGAATTTATTTTGTTTCCATTCCGTCTATTTCACCGAAACCAGTTAAGATCATTAAACAATGACAGAGGAACAGGTTGTTGACCTCGAGAATGAAGAGGAAGAACTCTTCGAACACCACCGATTTAAAGCGGATCCAGGACAAGAAGCTATTCGAATTGATAAATTTCTTATTGATCGAATGGCAAATACTTCTCGGAACAAAATCCAAGTAGCTGCAAAAAACGGAAACATTCTCGTCAACGCAACAAAAGTTAAACAAAATTATAAAATTAAACCCGGCGATGAAGTTTCCATTGTACTTCCTTACCCGGTTAGGGAGATTGAACTAATCCCTCAAGACATTCCGATTGAAGTCGCATACGAAGATGAAGACTTACTTGTGGTGAATAAACCATCCAATATGGTTGTCCATCCAGGATATGGAAATTACTCAGGAACATTAGTAAATGCGTTAGTATACTACATTCAAAATTTGCCCTCGCCTCCAAAGGACTATTATGGCAGACCTGGGTTAGTCCATCGCATTGACAAACATACTACAGGATTGTTGTTAATTGCGAAAACGGAGATTGCCTTGATTGAGCTCGCCAAGCAATTTTACAACCGTACGACAGAACGCCGCTATCATGCACTCGTTTGGGGTGATTTAGAGGCTGGAGGAACAATTGAAGGCCACATTGGCAGATCCTTAAAGAACCGAAAAGTGATGGCCGTATATGTGGATGGTGCACATGGTAAATCAGCAATTACTCATTACAAAGTACTGGAACGATTTGGCTTGGTAACACTTATAGAATGTAAGCTAGAAACAGGACGTACACATCAAATCCGGGCACATTTTCAGTCGATGGGACATCCTTTATTTAACGATTTAGAATACGGGGGAAATAAAATCGTAAAAGGAACAAGGTCTGCAAGTTATGAGCGCTTCGTTCAAAATTGTTTTGACTTATTGCCAGGACAAGCATTGCATGCAAAGACACTTGGATTTATTCAACCTACAACCCAGGCTTATCTAGAATTTGATTCGCAACTGCCTGAGGGATTTGTGGAACTCTTACAACGGTGGAGGAACTATTGTTCGGATTTTAAATAAATATTTCTTATTTTTGTTTTCCTTGGATTAAATTTCGAGCTTAAAACCCGCTTTATGAAACGATTTTTTATTTTAGCATTTCTTACGCTTTCCTTTACGAAGGTTGTATTTGGACAGGATATTCCAGAACCCAAATACCTCAGAAAAGCGAATGACACATACTCTTCAGGAAACTATTTTGAGGCCATAAAAGTTTGTCAAGACGCATACAAAACACTCGGATATAAAGGCACCATCCGTCAGAAAGGTGATATGGCTTATAAAATTGCCGATTCTTACCGCAACATGCAAGTGTATGACAAAGCAAACGAGTGGTACGGAACCTGTATTGAATTGAAGTATTTCGATGCTGTTCCCGAGGTTTATTTCTATCGTGGTGACATGCAACGCATGTTAAAAGAATACGATAATTCATTGAAAAGCTATCGTGAGTACAAAAGAATCGCGCCGAATTCTCGCACTAAGGAATTGGAAGCAGCAATGTCAGCGATTGAAAAATACCGTGACTTTGAATCGGAAGAATCGAATTACGTGATTAAATGTGAAGAGAAAATCAATTCAAAGCAATATGATATGGCTCCTTCATTTGGAGACAAAAAAGGAAAAACGATTTACTTTGGAACCAGTCGAGATGAAGCAACCGGTGCTGATCGCGATCCAATTTCAGGTCAAAAATATATGGATATTTACAGCGCTGAGTACGATGTAAACGGTAATCCTACAAATGTGAAATCAATTGACACAAAAGGAGTAGTCAATACGACACAAAATGAAGGTACGGCTTGTTTCGATTCTAAAAAGAAGAAATTGTATTTTACTCGATGTCCAAACGCTGAAAAAATGGATTTAGGATGTGAAATTTGGACGGCTGACTTGAGCGGTGAAGATTTCGAAAATCCAATGAGAATTTCTTTGAAAATGAATGATACTGTTTCTGTTGGACATCCTTGTTTATCTCCAGACGACATGATGTTGATTTTTGCATCTGATATGACGCAAAGCGCAAATGGTGAAAAGAGCTTCGGCGGACGTGATTTGTGGTATGTAACTTACGACAAACGTTCCAAAATGTGGGACTCGGTTCCTCACAACATGGGATCGATGTTCAATTCAGCTGGTAACGAATTATTTCCATCTATTGGTCCAAAAGGACAGCTTTACTTCGCGAGTGATGGCCTTCCAGGAATTGGTGGTTTAGATATCTTCGTTGCACAACGTGATGGAGAAGAAAACAAATGGTCTGGAACGAAAAACATGGGTGTTCCTTTTAATTCACAAGGAAACGACTATGGGATGTGTGACTTTGATGGAAGATCAGGGTTCTTTACCTCTGAACGTAAAACATCCTCAAGCAACGAATATACTTCTGATATCTGGAGCTATTCAATTCCCCCAAATTTATATGACCTTCGCGTAATTGTATACGAGTCAGGTAAGAAAACGAAAAAGTTAGCTGGAGCGAAAGTCACCGTAACTGTTTCTGATGGTACTACTTGGGAAGGAACCACAGATGCGAGAGGAAAAGTAAGCTGGAATGAGAAAGCTGACAAAAAAAGCCGGTGGATTCTCGTAGGAAAAGATTATACTTTGAAAGCAGGAAAAGAAGGATACTACGAAGATAAACGCGGAGCGAAATTTAGCACGGTTGGACTTGATCAAAGTCAAACGTTCATCTTAGAAATGCCGTTATTGCCAATTGGTGAAATCCGTACACCGGAAGTTCGTTACCCAGTTAGTCAATGGACATTTATTAACGATGCGACGTGTATGAGTTTAGATTCCTTGAAATTCTTAGACAGCATGTTGAGAGAATATCCAAACATCACTATTGATTTATTCTCACACACAGATGCTCGTGATACAGATGTGAAAAACCAAGTGTTGTCTGAGAATCGTGCGAAAGCTGTTTACAAATATTTAGTTGAACAAAAGGGAATAGACGCACGTCGTATTCGTCCTGTAGGTAAGGGTGAAGCTGAGCCAGCAACATGGGAAGATGAGAACGGTCAAAAAGCAATTTTAACTGAAGCTTACATTAATCAATTTAAAACAAGTGATCCTGCGAAATTCCAGAAGTTACATCAGATAAATCGTCGCACAACTGCGAAAATTACAGGAACAGACTTTAATCCTGTAACTGCGCCACCGGCGAATCCAGAATATTCGGTGTTTAAACCACTACCAAGATAAGAGAAAGGCGTTCATTTGAACGCCTTTTTTTTGTAACTTAAAGTAATCAATTCAGATTACTTTGCTCGAAATACACCTACAACAACTTTGGTCGGATAAGCGACTTCCTTTTCACGCATTTCATTTAACAAATGGAAGTCCAGTAGAAATCTGTCAACCAGGCATTTGGAATAAGGCAGGAAGTGGCCCCGATTTTCAATTGGCGAAAATTCGTTTCGATGACTTGACTTGGTTTGGTTCTATAGAATTTCATCTCAAATCTTCTGATTGGTATAAACATCAACACCATACAGATCAAGCATATGAAAATGTCATCCTTCATGTCGTTTATGAATACGATCAGCCCGTTTATACCAATGATTACTTACTTCCAACACTAGAGTTAAAATCATATTTAGCGGGCGAATTTAAATTCCCGTCCAAGTATAGTTGGAAAATTGACCCAAAAATTCATTGTAAACATCGAATTAATGAGTTTCAGGCCCAATTTCTCATGATGCAATATCGTGCAATTAAAACACGCTTAAAACGAAAGTATGAAACAGATTATTCCATAGATTCTAATTCGTTTAATAGCTACACACTCATTTCAAAAGCGTTTGGCACGAAAAACAATAGTATGTCCTTTGAACTTTTGACGCATCAAATTCCCTTATCAAATCATTTTATCTATACAGAACAGGAAATCCTTGAACTTGTCCTAAATAATGAACAGGGATGGAAGGGTCGAAATCTACATTTGACTAAGAATCTCCTAGCGAGAATCACCTCATGGATCAAGTTTATACGTTGGTTTTTCCATGAAGACAATACACCAACATCCGAATGTGATTGGAATATGGGATTTAAACGAGCTCAAATAACAAGTAAAATGCTCCAAAATAATTTATTAATCAATGCCAAAACATACATAGACTTACATGCATTTCGTTTGCAAAATGACAAGCAGAACGGCATCGTGCAAGCAATGAAATTCTTACAATCGCTTCCTCCCGAGTCTAATCGAATTAGTTCAATTTGGAAGAATGAAGGTATTGTGGCTAAAAATGCCTTAGAGTCTCAAGCCAATCTCGAAATTTATCAGCAATTTTGTACGCGTAATAAATGCTTAAATTGTAGCGTTGGAAGACAAATAACCAAAACATGAGACGACTCCTGCAGAAAATCATCTTTTTCTTTGAAATGCAATCCTTCGGAGTATGTGAATGGTGGGCGAGAAGACTAGGATTTAAAACGAGCAAAGTACGACTTGCATTTATATATGTCTCATTCATTGGTTTGGGTTCTCCCATCATTGTTTATTTAATCATGGCTTGGATTTTGGAACACAAACATTACTTTAAGTTCCAACATAAACAGAAAAACTCCATTTGGGACTTATGAGAATTCTTATCACTGGAAGTAACGGATTATTAGGACAAAAAATAGTTTCTCAGTTGCTTCGATCAGACAGCATATTTTTAGCTACATCACTAGGACAAAATAGAAATCAAGATTGTCCAATGGCGTTTTACACTCAAATGGATATTAGTAATGTTTTAGAAATTGCAGATGTTTTTGAAGCATTTAAACCAACACATGTCATTCATACTGCCGCCATGACCAATGTGGACATGTGTGAACTTGACCCTGAATCATGTCAAAAAGTAAATGTGGATTCTGTTCAACTGCTCGCAGAAAAATGCACAGAATCTGATTGTCATTTTCAATTGCTTTCTACGGATTTTGTCTTTGACGGGCTCACGGGAAATTACAGTGAAGAGGACAAACCGAATCCACTAAGCGTTTACGCAGATTCAAAAGTTCAAGCCGAGGAGATTGTACAAAATGTACCAGGTTTGAATTATTCCATTGTCCGAACAATTATTGTCTATGGTACTGGAAATAACTTGTCACGATCAAACATTGTTCTTTGGGCAAAAGAAGCATTAAAGAACGGACAAGAGTTAACAATAATCGATGATCAATTTCGTGCGCCTACATGGGCTGATGACCTCGCTTGGGCATGCATTCGTATTTGTGAATTGAATGAAAAAGGAATATTTCATATTGCTGGACCCGAAACGATGTCCATCTTTCACCTCGTTGAACGCATTGCTCAATTTTACAAATTACCGATGAGTCAAGTTAAAAGAACGGATAGTTCTACCTTGAATCAACCAGCGAAAAGACCACCCAAAACAGGCTTTAATTTATCTAAAGCACAATCTAGATTGGGGTATAACCCAAAAAAACTAGAAGACACCCTCGATTTAATTTGATGTACTTAGATTCCTTCATTTAATCCGACGAAGTACTTTTATCTATTGCTGTTTTCATTGAAAATGATATATTTGTTTTCACTAAATTCATGCTATGTCACTTTGGAGAAAAAAATCACTAGTAGATTTACTGGCGCAAGCCGAAAATAGTCAAATGAAACGCACCCTTGGTGCAGGTAGTTTGATTGCATTAGGGATCGGTGCAATCATCGGTGCTGGATTATTCGTTCGGACCGCCGCAGCCGCTTCAGAAGCTGCTGGATCAGGTGTTACGATTTCTTTTATTATTGCTGCAATCGGTTGTGCATTAGCTGGACTTTGTTATGCGGAATTTGCATCCATGATTCCGATTTCAGGAAGTGCATATGCGTATTCATTTGTGACCATGGGAGAGTTAGTCGCATGGATCATTGGTTGGTCATTAATTATGGAATATGCACTAGGAGCAGCGACCGTTTCCATTGCTTGGAGCGAGTACCTCAATAACCTCCTCGGAAATGCCATACCATATGAGTGGTGTCACTCACCATTTGAAAGCATGTACAAGGTTTCACAAGACATGGTTGCTCAAATTCAAGCATTACCTGGACATTGGGAAGGAATTGAAAGAGGGATTTTAAGTGCTGCTCAATATGAGAACTTGCCAGCCGATATCATGAGTAAAGTTTCCATTACCAGTGGATTTATTAATGCTCCTGCCTTAGTTATACTATTGGCACTAACCTTATTATTAATCAAAGGAACAAAAGAATCAGCGACTGTAAATGCCATCATTGTTTTCGTCAAAGTAGCTATCGTATTGGTATTTATCATTATTGGTTGGCAATTTATCAAACCAGAAAATCACACGCCATATTTAATTCCTGAAGGAACATTCGGACACGAAGGATTCTTTAAATGGGGTTGGGGTGGAGTTCTTGGTGGAGCAGGAATTGTCTTCTTTGCATTTATCGGTTTTGACGCAGTAAGTACCACAGCGCAAGAAGCGAAGAATCCAAAACGAGATATGCCAATTGGAATTCTTGGATCGTTGGCTATTTGTACGGTTCTATACATCCTTTTCGGACACGTTTTAACAGGTGTTGCAAATTGGAGTGAATTCGCAACAGCAGGAAAAGAAGCATCAGTTTCCTATGCAATTAAAACGTACATGGCTGGTTACGAATGGTTAGGTACGGGCGTAACGTTGGCTATTTTAGCTGGATTCTCCTCCGTGATTCTTGTGATGTTAATGGGTCAAAGCCGTGTCTTCTTCTCGATGAGTCAAGATGGATTGATTCCAGCAGCATTTGGAAAATTACACCCGAAATTTCAAACGCCTTACATCGCAAACTGGATGCTATTCATCTTCGTTGGTGCCTTCGCAGCGTTTGTTCCTGGAAGCGTAGCTGGAGATTTAACTTCATTTGGAACATTGTTTGCGTTTATCCTGGTATGTGTTGGAATATTAATCATGCGCAAAAGCAATCCGGAGTTAAAACGTCCATTCAAAACCCCATTGGTGCCATATGTCCCAATTCTAGGAATTCTAGTGTGTACAGCGATGATCGTTTCTTTGGATATAGCAACGTTGCAAGCAGCAGCATTGTGGATGGGACTTGGTTTAATTATCTATTTCACATATAGCCGCAGAAACTCACATTTGCACCCGAAAAAATAGACGAATATTCGGACTTATTGATATAAAATTGGAACTGTCTTCTCCATAGGAGAGGACAGTTTTGTTTTGACTAAACAGAACTACTATGGAATCAAAATTAAAACAATCACTCGGACTATTAGATGCTACCTTGTTAGTCGCTGGATCCATGATTGGTTCGGGAATTTTCATTGTAACAGCTCCAATGATGCGTGATATTGGTTCTGCAGCATGGATGATTGTCCTCTGGGTACTCACCGGCTTAATCACCATTTTTGCCGCTCTTAGTTATGGTGAATTAGCGGGAATGATGCCAAATGCTGGTGGACAATATGTTTACATTCAACGAGCATATGGCAAAATGATGTCGTTTCTATACGGGTGGACAGTCTTTACAGTTATACAAACAGGAGTTATTGCCGCCGTCGCCGTCGCTTTTGCAAAATATGCTGGTGTTTTCTTTCCTGTATTGAATGATGTCTTTTTGAAAACATCTATTGTTAATGTTTCATTTGGACAATTAGTCGCGATTGGAAGCATTATGATTCTTACCATTCTAAATTCTAGAGGTGTTCAAAATGGCAAAATCCTTCAGTTGATTTTTACCGCTGCCAAGTTATTCGCTTTATTTGCATTGATTGTTTTAGGTTTAGCTATTGGATTAAAAACAGATGTTTTTGCACAGAATTTTGATCACATGTGGGACGCGTATAAAACCATTCAATTACCAAGTGGACAATTAGACACCATTCCATTAACTGGATTCGCCTTAATGGGCGCTTTGGGGGCGACAATCATCAATTCGTTGTTCTCCTCAGATGCATGGAATAACGTGACGTTTATTGCTGGTGAAATTAAAGACCCGAAAAAAAACATACCAAAAAGTCTCTTTTTTGGAACCACCATCGTGACCATCATTTACATTTTGGCAAACCTTGCTTACCTCGCACTTTTGCCAAAAGGTGGTGATCCAATGGCAACAGATGCAATAGGACAAGGAATCATGTTCGCAGCAAATGACCGAGTAGGGGCAGGTGCCGCGTCCGTTATTTTTGGTGGACTCGGAATTTCCATGATGGCCGCGTTAATTATGATTTCAACTTTCGGATGTAATAATGGACTTATTTTGGCGGGATCGCGATTATTTTATGCCATGTCTTCTGATGGACTTTTCTTCAAACAAGCTAAAAAATTGAATCAATTCAATGTACCGAGCGTTGCTATGTGGATTCAAGGAATTTGGGCAAGTATTTTATGCCTGTCTGGAAAATATGGTGACCTACTCGTATATAGCACTTTTGCAAGCCTTTTATTTTATATACTTACCATTTTCGGCATTTTTATTTTACGTAGAAAAGAACCAGATACAGAACGACCATACAAAGCTTTCGGCTATCCATTCATTCCAGCTTTGTATATCCTTGTGACTTTAGCGATATGTATTGACCTGCTTGTCTATGATTTAAGAAATGCCGGGATGGGCTTGCTGATTGTCCTTCTAGGCATTCCAATCTATTTCATTGCAGAAAGAAAAAAGAGGTAATTGATATACTTTTTTGGCTTTTCTATCGTTTAATTTTCGAGGAAAGATTACTTGAATAGTTTGTTTGACTTAAATTTTGAACGTGCATGTTTCAAGGTAATCCATTTGATATATCTATCCGTCATAAACGCGGTATTTGGGTGCTATTAATAGCATCCGTTCTGATTATTTTCGCGCCACGATTTTTTTTATTTATTCAAAAGGATGATTCAGCTACGAAACTCATCCTGCTACCTGTCGAAGAGAAGCCGAGACGGGACTCACCCAGAAAATTCAATGGCTGGAATTCTAAATACACAAAAAGAACATGGCCTCATTCACAAAGAACCTTCAAAAAGCCAACGAAGTCCTTTAATCCGAATGAACTGTCTATCGATGAATGGATGCAATTCGGACTGAGCGAAAAACAGGCTTCCATCGTCCTTAAATTCACTAAACGAGGGATACATTCCAATGAAGAACTACAGAAAATTAAGTTTATCCCCAAAAAAACATACGATAACATAAAGGATTTCACCCAATATCCAATGCAGGAAAGTGAATCAACAAAGAAGCTACCGTCGCAAGGAACGAGTTCACCTGCACTTGTGAATGCTAATGAAGCAAGCGAAGAGGAACTGATGAAAATAAAAGGACTTGGTCCATTTTACGCACGACAAATGATAAAGTATCAAAAACAACTAGGTGGATTCGTTCGAAAAGAGCAGATCCTTGAAGTTTGGAAAATGACGCCAGAGGTTTACGCACAAATTGAAGCACAAATAAGCTGCGAAGCATCCACCATTAGAAAAATCTCCATTAACCAAGCAAGTGCAGAAGAATTACAGGCCCATCCTTACCTAAATTGGAATCAAGCGAATTCAATTGTCAAAATGAGGATGCAAAAAGGCGGGTTTAAATCCATTGAAGAAATACGAGAATCTGTAATAATTGATCAAGAAACATTCGAAAAAGTAAGACCTTACCTATCTTTGTAGGTATGAACATTCAAGATAGACTAAAAACATGTATTCGAGATGTGGCTGATTTCCCTAAACCAGGCATCTTATTCAAGGATATTTCCACAATCATGTTAGATGCTGAGTTGTCCTCAGATGTACTGAACCATTTGGTGGAAACTTACAAAGATGCGAACCTAGACGCGGTGGCTGGAATAGAAAGCAGAGGTTTTTTATTTGGATTTCCATTAGCTATTAAACTTGGCGTGCCGTTTATTCTTATCCGAAAGGAAGGAAAGCTTCCCTACAATAAAATTAAACATGCTTATGACTTGGAATACGGCAGCGCTGTCATCGAAATGCATAGCGATGCGGTTCACGCAAATCAACGAGTATTAATCCATGATGATTTATTGGCAACAGGTGGATCAGCAGGCGCAGCAGCAGAGTTGATTCAAAAGAGTGGGGCAGAGGTAGCTGGATTCAGTTTCCTAGTAGAACTAAGCTTCTTACGTGGACAAGAAAAATTAAAGAATTACTCATCAAATATCAACGGAATAATCTCCTATTGAAATAACCAAAAATTACAATCAACAACAATCAACAACAATCAACAACAATCAACAACAATGAATTTCTCTCTTAATGAAAACCAAGTAATGATCGCACAGATGGTGCGTGATTTTGCAGAAAAGGAAATCAAACCTTTTTACAAACAATGGGATGCCGATGAGCATTTTCCAGTTGAAACCATGAAAAAAATGGGTGAACTCGGACTCCTAGGCATTTTTATTCCCGAAGAATACGGAGGGTCAGGATTTACGTATTTCGAATATGCAACGGCATTGATTGAACTCGGAAAAGTTTGTGGCGGAATAGGATTAAGTGTTGCAGCGCATAATTCCTTGTGCACAGGACATATCTATTACCACGGAAACGAAGCTCAAAAGAAAAAATTCCTTCCAAAATTAGCTTCCGGTGAATTTATCGGAGCTTGGGGCTTAACTGAAGCAAATACAGGTTCCGATGCAATGCGCATGCAGACAACCGCCGTAAAAGACGGAAATGATTGGATTATTAACGGAGCAAAAAACTGGATCACTCACGGTTTAAGTGGTGATATTGCCGTTATTTTAGTACGTACAGGTGAATTATTAGATTCAAACGGAATTACTGCTTTTATCATAGAAAAAGATATGCCTGGTTTTTCCGCAGTGAAAATCAAAGATAAACTTGGTGTGAGAGCTAGTGAAACAGCTGAATTAATTTTCGACAATGTGCGCGTTCCTCAAGAAAACGTCATTGGAAATATTGGAGAAGGATTTAAACAAGCCATGCAAATTCTTGACGGTGGACGCGTTTCTATCGCTTCGTTAAGTTGTGGAATTGCACGTGGTGCGTATGAGTCATCTGTGAAATACGCAAAAGAGCGCGAGCAGTTCGGACATCCAATCGCTCAATTTCAAGCAATCGCATTCAAATTAGCTGACATGAAAACTCAAGTAGAGGCGGCAGAATTATTGACATTTCAGGCAGCGTATAGAAAAAATGAAAAATTACACATGACCAAAGAAGGGGCATTTGCGAAGTACTTTGCTTCTGAAGTTTCTGTAAAATGTGGAAATGAAGCGGTACAGATCATGGGTGGATACGGATATACAAAAGAGTATCCTGCAGAGAAATTCTTGCGCGATGCAAAACTCATGACAATCGGTGAAGGAACCTCCGAAATTCAAAAGTTGGTTATTTCTCGAGAAATATTGAAATAATTTTTTGTGAATTAGGATTAATGTCCTATCTTTGCCAACCTAAGTTTAAATGTAAATTATAACATATGTTGATCATTCCAATTAAAGAAGGCGAAAACATCGAAAGAGCTTTGAAGAAGTACAAGAAAAAGTACGAGAAAACAAATATGATGAAGCAATTGCGTGGACGTAAAGAGTTTATTAAACCATCTATTTCTCGTCGTCAGGAGATCATACGAGCTGCTTACAAACAAAGAATGCAGTCAGCTGAACTGTAACATTTGTTCAATATATTCGTTGAAAAGGAGCGTAAGCTCCTTTTTTTATGCTCGAACATTTTATCCAATATCTTTCTTTTGAAAAAAGATACTCTCCACATACCATTGGAGCTTACGAACACGACATACAACAATTCATCAATTTTGCAGATTTATCATCAAAAAAAGACTTTCAAGAGGTAAACTCTTTTCTTATTCGTGGCTGGATTGTTCAGCTAATAGATGATGGAATAAGCAATCGTAGCGTCAATAGAAAATTAGCTTCCCTGAGAACCTATTTTAAATGGCTGCGAAAAGAAGGTGAAATCACCATCAATCCACTTGCGAAGATACAAGGTCCAAAAAATGAAAAACGACTGCCCATTTTTGTCAAGGAGTCTGAATTGGATTCTGCAAAAACAAGCCTTCTCTTTTCATCTGATTTTAGCGGGGTACGCGATGAACTCATGTTCGAACTTTTTTATCAAACAGGAATTCGTTTGAGCGAGCTTATCGGACTAAAGGATTCAGATGTGAGTGAGCAACACATCAAAGTACTTGGAAAACGCAGCAAAGAACGCTTAATCCCCATCTCTAATGAATTAAGTCAAACGATTCAGTTGTTTCGAACGATGAAGTCAAAGATGAACATTGAATCACTAAAACTTTTTACCCGTGAAAATGGCAAGGACCTATATCCAACATTGGTTTATCGAAAAATCAATGCCATACTAGGAACGCTGACGACTTCCGATAAAAAAAGTCCCCATGTCCTTCGACATACTTTTGCCACGCATTTATTAAATCGAGGAACAGGATTAGAAACCTTGAAAGACTTGCTGGGACACGCAAATTTATCGGCGACTCAAGTGTATACACACAACTCATTCGCCCAACTTACAGCCGTTTATGCACAGGCACATCCACGAGGAATGCAGAAAACAAAATAGTTGTAGAGTCCCTATCTGAAAATCCATATCTTTGCAGGGAATTTTTTGTATATGAAGTTAGTAACTGTAGGAAGTGTAGCGTTTGATGCTATCGAAACACCGTTTGGAAAAACGGATAAAATTGTGGGGGGTGCCGGAACATTTATTTCATTGGCTTCTTCGTTTTTCACGAAGGAACAAGGATTAATATCTGTAGTTGGTGAAGATTTCCCCAATGAAACATTGTCTTATTTGATATCTCGCGGTGTGAATATCGAAGGTGTTCAAATTAAAAAAGGAGAAAAAACATTCTTCTGGTCAGGGAAGTATCACAACGATATGAATTCACGTGATACCTTGGTTACTGAACTAAATGTACTTGGAACATTCGATCCAATCGTCCCTGAAGTTTGTCAAAATGCAGATTACCTGATGCTAGGTAATTTGAGTCCACAAGTCCAACTTTCTGTGATTAACCGAATGACGAATCGTCCAAAGTTAATCGCCATGGATACCATGAATTTTTGGATGGACATCGCTCTAGATGACTTGAAGGAAACCATGAAACATGTGGATATTTTGATCATCAACGATGAAGAGGCACGACAACTTTCGAAAGAATATTCGTTGGTGCGTGCAGCTAAAATCATTCGTGCTTTGGGTCCAAAAATCTTAATCATCAAGAAAGGTGAACATGGAGCATTATTATTCCATGGAGACAATATATTCTTTGCTCCAGCATTGCCATTAGAGGAAGTTTTCGATCCAACAGGTGCGGGTGATACATTCGCAGGTGGATTTATGGGTTATCTAGCGGCAACAAATGATGATTCATTTGAAAACATGAAGCGCGCGATTATTGCTGGTTCAGCATTGGCCTCTTTTTGCGTAGAGAAGTTCGGAACTCAAAGACTTACAGAAATTACAACACAAGATATTAATCAGCGAATTAGTCAATTCGTGGCATTGTCTAACTTTGAAATGAATCTATAATGGAACTCGCTAACTTTCAAGTAAAAATACAATCATTAGAAGCGTCAGAAGACTTAATTGGACTCGGAAGAGATGCGTCAGAATTACGTCAAGAATTCGAGGATTTTATGATCGAAGCTGAACGTGTTGAACAAGTAAAACGTTTGGAAGCAGCTGATCAAGGAAACACATACGATGAATTCGATTACGCTCCAGTAAAAGAAGCTTTCTTTGATGTCTATAAATCTTTTCAAGAAAAAAGAAAAAAACAAGTGGAGTTAAAGTCTGCACTTGAAAATGAGAATTTAAAACAAAAGAAAGCACTCCTTGAGCGCTTGAAGGATGTTATCGAAAACGAGGAGAAAATAGGAACAGCGTTCAATGCTTATAAAGAAATCCATGAAAACTGGAAGAAAGTTGGAGACATTCCTCGTGATAAACGAGAAGCTTTACAAAAGGAATATTCTCGATTATTGGAGATTTTCTTCTACAACATCAAAATTTACAAGGAACTGAAAGAGCATGATTACAAACGTAATCAACAGTTAAAAGAAGCGCTTCTTTTTAAATTAAAACAATTGCGTACGGCAAATTTACCTGTGCGTGAAGCAGAAGCAAGCCTTCGATCCATTCAAGATGAGTGGGAAGAAATTGGTCCGGTTCAGAATGAAGAATGGGAATCTTTGAAGAATGCTTACTGGGAAACAGTTCGAGGAGTATACGAGAAATTCAATGAGCACTACGAACAACAAAGAGTCGTTCTAAAAGAAAATATTGATGCGAAAAAGGCGCTAATTGAGAAATTAGTTACTGTCAATGAAACACTTGTTAATGTTTCTTCGGCAAAAGATTGGGAACAAAAAACAAAAGATGTTTTAGGTTTACAAGAAGCATGGAAGAAGATTGGATTCGGCTCTAGAAAAGAAAATGAATTGGTTTACCAAGAATTCCGCAAGCATTGCGATGTCTTTTTTCAAGCCAAAAAAGAATACTCAAAGGATATTGAAAGTAAGTTCAAAGATGTTGCTGATAAAAAACGAAAATTAATTGAGGAAGCCAAAGCGTTAAGTAACTCCCAAGATTGGAAAGGCACATCGGAAAAATTGATCCAACTTCAAAAAAGATGGAAAGAATCTGGTAATGCTGGACAACGTTTCGAGAATAAATTGTGGACGGAGTTCCGAGGAGCTTGTAATGTCTTTTTTGAAGCGAAAGAAACTCACTTTAAAGGTCAAGATGAGGCGAATGCACTGAATCTTAGTGCAAAAAATGAGTTGATTTCAGAAGTTCAAAATTGGGAAGTGCCAAGTGATAAGCAGTCGGCAATTGCAGCTTTGAGAACTTTCCAAAATAAGTTCAATGAGCTTGGACAAGTTCCGATGAAGGATAAAAATACCGTTTATCAAAATTTCAAGAAAGCGATTGATGAAAAATATGCCGCATTGAAATTAGAAGGACAGGAAAAGGAAAACATCCTCTTCAAAGCGAAACTAGATAATTTAGAATCTAGTCCAGACCGTGTTAGATTGTTTCAAGGGGAGAAAAATGAAATCCGTAAGCAAATCGATATACTGACCAAAGAAATCATGTTGTTAGAAAACAACCTTGGATTCTTTGCGAAGTCAAAGGGTGCGGATGCTTTGAGAGCGGATGTAGACAAAAAGGTGAAACATGCTCAAGAAAGAATCCAACAATTGAAGCAAAAACTTAAATTAATCCCAAATGAATAGTTTTATCAATGTTTTATTATTGGTGGTCACATTTCCAACCATGTTATTGTCGGTTTTTGTTGGCTTCGATTTACCCATTGATTTTCTGAATACAACTGGCGCAAATTTGTTGTATCGTTTTGAGGTTTTTTTAGGACTTGGAATGATTTATGCCATCATAAGTTTACGTCGCTCTGTACGACGATGGATGGGCGTCTTTATGACTGCAAAAACTTCAAAATTTGCTTGGAACGGCATCATTAGCCGTGAACGGAAACAACGCGTGATCCTTTATACTTCTATCGAATCAATTGTGCTGTTTTTCCTCGCATTATCTTATTACTACGTAACCGAACAAGCATTTTTTATTAGCTCAGTATTGGTGTTTTTCGCTTTGGAATCAATGATTTTTTTATTGGTAAATGTGAAAAATAACTTTAGAGTCGGTATTACCTCTAAGGCAGTCCTTGTCAGTGATCGTGAAATTATCTTAATTTACCTTGCTGGACTCCGAAAGGTGAGTATTAGTCAACAAACGGTATATTTCGACTACATTCAAGACCTTCAATTATCCTTCCCGATTGATTGCGTGGAAGTGTCTGAGCGATCGACATTCTTTACTAGTCTAGAAGCACAATTAGACCCCAATCGCGTGCTTTTCCAAAATACAAGTCAGAAGTAAATTTTGTACTTTCGAAGTAACAACTAATCTACGAACGCTTGAAAATCCTTCTTATTCGCTTCAGTTCTATCGGTGACATCGTCCTCACTTTTCCGGTGGTGAATGCGATAAGAAAAGCTTTCCCAGAGGCAAAAATACATTTCGCGAGTAAAAAAAGCTTCGAAACTTTACTCCTCGGAGCGGAGGGAATTGACCAATTTCATTTCCTTTCTGATTCCTTTTCTTCGTTCAAGAACGAGGTAAAAAAAGAAAGATTTGATTACATTATCGACTTGCACAATAATTTAAGAACGAGAAGATTAACCCTTGGCAGTCTTGCGAAAATTGCTCGTTTCAACAAGTTGAATGTACGCAAATGGCTTTTTACAAAATGGAAATTAAAGGTCATGCCTAATGTGCATGTCGTAGACCGATATATGGATACTTTGAAGGTCTTGGGTATTCATTCCGTCAATCAAACCAGAAATACTTTTACTGTTCCATTATCGAACAGAGTCATCATGCGCGAACGTTTTCCAACTGTTCAGGGTCCGTTTGTTACCATTGCTATAGGCGCCCAGTTTAAAACGAAACGTGTGCCCAAGGAAAAATGGGTGGAAATCCTTCATGAAATCGACGACAATATCGTACTTATAGGAGGGGAGATAGACCGAGAAATCGGAGATTGGTTGGTCGAACATTGTCCAACTAAAGTCATGGTAAATACCTGCGGTAAATTAACAATTTTGGAGTCCGCAAGTGTGGTTTCTCAGGCGAAAAGTTTACTGACAAATGATACAGGAATGATGCATATTGCCGCTTGTTTTGATACACAGATCATATCCATTTGGGGTAATACAACGCCGGAATTTGGAATGAGTGCATATAGACCAGAAGGAAAGAAAACAGATAAACTATTTCAGGTGGAGGGACTTTCATGTAGGCCCTGTTCGAAAATTGGGTTCCAAGAATGTCCGAAAAAACACTTTCATTGCATGACCATGCAAGATGCAAAAGCCATAGCATCAAGCGTAGATAAAGTTTAGTCTTCCAAAAATAATTTTCTTAATTCTGTGGCCTCCGAAGGCTTCATTTTACCTGCCAAAATCAAACTAAGTTGTTTGCGTCTAAGCGCTCCTTCGTATCGTTCAATTTCTTCTGCAGTTTCAGGAATTAATTCAGGCACTTGAATGGGACCACCATTTTGGTCTACCGCAACAAATGTATAAATAGCTTCATTGCATTTTTCTTTAGCTCCAGTCAGGTTATCTTCTACGAAAACATCAACAAATATTTCCATAGAGGAATTAAATGCACGAGAGACTTTCGCCTCTAAAGTAACAATTGAAGCATGATTGATAGGTTTTTGAAAGGAAACGTTGTTTACAGATGCTGTTACCACAACACGTTTGCAATGTCTGTGAGCTGCAACACTAGAAATGACATCCATCCAGGCCAATAATTGTCCCCCAAATAAATTACCTAAAGTATTCGTGTCATTTGGCAATACTACTTTCGTGGAAATCGATAAGGTATCACATGCTTTAACTGCTTTCATAGGTACAAAATTAGTGAAATATCTAGCGTGCCGAAAGAAATGTCTTTTTTGATGTGTATGTAATATGAATTAATTGTGAAATAATGAATAATTCACTAATTTTAACGCTGAACTATTTTGCTAGAAAACTATATTACTATGAACAAAAGACATCTACTCCTATCTTTTTTATCTGTTTTGACCATTTCCATGAATGCTTTTGCTCAACAAAAACGCATTTTAGATCCTGGTAACATGCGTCAAGGCGAAACAATTGAATATTGTACGCAACACAAGAAACAGGCGGAATTGATGAAGAATCCTGCCTATGTGAAAGTAAAAGAATTGGATGATGCAGAATTTGAAATGCTTTCTAAAAAAGGAGGTTCTGAAAAAGCGACGATTTATAAAATCCCAGTTGTATTCCATGTTTTGCACGTGAATGGAGTGGAAAACATTTCTGACGAACAAATTATGGATGCTCTTGCGCTATTAAATAGAGATTTCAGAAAGCAAAATGCAGATACGGCAACTGTTCATTCGGATTTTGCTGGAATGCCGGCGGATATTGAGGTGGAATTTGTTTTGGCAACAAAGGCTCCCAATGGAACATGTTTTAAAGGAATTACACGAACATATAACACAATCAGCTACGATGGAAGCGATGGCGGAAATCAAGTAGATGCAATTGTTGCAGGAAATGATGTGTTTCAAGGAAATTGGCCAGGAAACAAATACATGAACGTGTTTATTTGTGGAGAAATTGGTGGTGCCGCTGGTTACACTACGAATCCTTCTGGATGGAGTGGTAGCCAAATGACTAATGGTATTTGGATTCTACATGATTACGTTGGTTCAATTGGTACTAGTTCTGTTGGAACAAGTCGAACGTTAACCCATGAAGTAGGACACTGGTTAAACTTATCCCATACTTGGGGATCAAATAACAATCCTGGGACAGCTACTAGCTGCTCTGGAAATGGTGATCAAGTTCAAGATACTCCAACGTGTATTGGTGTTTCAGCTTGTTTATTAAATTCCAATACATGTAGTAATGATAACGCGTATTGGGGATTCGATATCCGTGACAATGTAGAGAACTACATGGATTATTCCTACTGTTCAAAAATGTTTACCGAAGGACAACGTACGCGAATGAGAACAGCATTGCAATCGACAAATACTGGTCGGGCCAATCTTTGGACAACCGCTAATCTTAATGCTGTAGGAGCAAACGGCGTTCTATATTTATGTAAAGCAGAATTCACTGCTGATAAAACAACGATTTGTAACGGTGATGAAATTGCTTTTTCAGACGATTCTTACAACGTAGCTAATACTTGGACATGGACCATTACTCCAGCTACTGGTTGGTCTTACTCAAACGGAACTTCTGCAACAAGCCAGAATCCAACAATTGTTTTCGACACTCCTGGACTCTACACGGTTCAATTAACATCCTCAGATGGAACATTGTCAGATAGTGAAATTAAAAACAACTTTATTCACGTGTTAAATACTGCTGCTTCTCTGCCTTTCTGGGAAGGATTTGAGGATTATTCAAGTTTATCGAATATCCAAACTTGGGATGTGTTTACTTCTTCTGCCAATAATGCATGGACAATTGAATCAACAACCGGTTTCTCAGGAGCAAAATGTGCGAAACTGATGAATTTTGGACAAGGAACGGCGAATATAGATGAGTTGATATCCTCTCAAATTGATTTGTCAACCGTGCCTTCAACTGGTACAGTTACCTTGAGTTTCCGTTATGCAAATCGAAAAGTATTGACAGCGAACTATGAGTATTTGAAAGTGTTTATTTCTGGAGATTGTGGGGCAGATTGGATTCAACGCAAAACAATTCAAGGCAATCAACTTTCTTCATTGACGTCAACAACATCTTGGAAACCCTCTTCACAATCAGATTGGGTTACTGTGCACATGACGAATGTAACGAGTACTTATTTCACAGATAAATTTAGAGTAAAATTCCGATTTGAAGGGGAGGGTGGAAATAACGTTTACTTAGATGACATTAACTTATATAATGGTAGTCCATCAAATGAGTTAGTTACTGGTATCGTAGAGCATTCTTCTATCTCTCACCTAGAAATGTATCCTAATCCAACGGATGATGAATTAAATGTTTCCTTTGATCTACCGAATGCGGATGACTTAACGATTTCCTTGATCGATCTTTCAGGGAAAGTTATTCAAAAACACTTAGTGAAAGCGAAAGAAGGTAAAAACTTAGTGATGATGAATACACAGGAACTTGCTGCTGGAATGTACCAGTTATTGATTCTTGGTTCGAACGGACAAAAAACACTGCCGTTTATCGTGAAGTAATCACTTCGATTGAAAATAATTTAATAGGACAAGTGCTTTTGCTTGTCCTATTTTTTTTGCCAATACTTCTTGAGAGGATTCTTTGATTTTCTCTACAGATTTATATTCTTGAAGTAAAAGCGTCCACGTTTTCTCGCCGATTCCTTTAATGTCAGAAAGTTCTGTTTGAAACGAATTTTTACTGCGCTTATTTCGGTGATGGGTGATTCCGAAACGATGGGCTTCATCCCGCATATGCTGAACTAATTTCAGTCCCTTCGACCGCCTATCCAATACTATAGACTTTGAATGATTTGGACGAAATAGCTCCTCCATTCGTTTCGCTAAGCCAAAAACGCTGACTTGACCCGAAATACCGAGTTCCTCTATTGATTCCATCGCGGCACTTAATTGGCCCTTACCGCCATCAATAATGATTAGCTCGGGTAGTGGAAAGCCTTCATCTAACAGTCGTCTGTAGCGCCTGAAAACCACCTCTTTCATCGTGCTAAAGTCATCTGGACCAACAACAGTTTTCACATTGAAATGACGGTAATCATTTTTACTTGGAATGCCTTTTTTAAACACAACACAAGATGAAACGGCATTTGTGCCTTGTAAATTCGAGTTATCGAAACATTCAATGTGATTGGGCAATGTTGACAAACTCAGTGCTTGTTGCAATTCAAGCAGCGCATCAAGTCCACCATGATCCGACACCTTGTTCATTTCCCGTTTTCTCAATTGCAAACGATAATGCTTGACATTATGTAGGGAAAGCTCAACCAACTTTTTCTTTTCGCCAATTTGCGGACAATGGAATTGGAAGTCCGGAAACACGGATTCAACTTTGTCAAAAACCAAAACTTCCTTGGAAGAACTTTCAAACTTCAACCTTAATTGAGGCAATACATACGTAAAAACATAAGCGATGTTTTCCGAAAGTTTTAACTCTAAATGGGAAGTGTAGGTATGAACAATTGCTCCATCTCGAATCACCAAATAGTTGAAAAATAAAAATTCTTCATCAAGCTCATAAGTAATCACATCCACTTCATTTAACGTGTGTGAAACAATCATGGATTTGGATTGATATTTCTCTATTTGTTCTAAAATCTCTTTTACTTTTTGAGCACCTTCGAAATCATATTTCTCCGCTAGTTCAATCATGTTTTTTTTCAAGCTCAAACAAAGTGCATAGGTTTTACCCTGCAGTAACAATTCGATGGAATTCATCATTTCGTCGTATGCATCTTTTGATTGATATCCCACACATGGACCAGCACATTTTCCAATGTGGTACTCCAAACACACCTTGTATTTTTGTTGCTTGATTTTTTCTTGACTCAAGTCCAACGCACACGTTCGCAGTGTAAACAATTCTCGAATCAACTGAAGCAAAGTTTGCATTACCCGTCCGTTTGGATAGGGTCCAAAATATTTGGAGCCATCCTTTATTTTTCTTCTTGTACTAAAAACCCTCGGGAAAGCTTCGTTTTTGACAACAATCCATGGATAGGTTTTATCGTCCTTGAGTAAAATATTGTAGCGTGGACGATATGATTTGATGAGGTTATTTTCTAAAAGCAAAGCATCTAACTCCGAAGAAACAACAGTAAACTTTATATCGGCAATGTTTTTAACCAAAGCACGGGTTTTTCCATCCGTAATATTGGCTTTAAAATAAGAATGGACACGCTTGTTTAAATTCTTTGCCTTTCCAACATAAATAATGACACCCTTTCCATCGAAAAACTGGTAGACACCAGCATCTGTTGGCAGCACCTTAATTTTCTCTAAGACAAGGAGGGAATGAGTATTCATCGGATAAAATTAATGACAAAGTTTCAGAAGAACACGAGCTATGCTATCTTTGTTCTATGTTAGATGAATTCATTCGAAAATCTTTACAAGAGGACATTGGTGACGGGGATCACTCTACTCTTGCGTGTATTCCTGCTGATGCAAAAGGAAAAGCAAATTTGCTCGTAAAAGAAAAAGGTATTATTGCCGGTATCGAAGTAGCAAAAAGAATTTATGAAATGGTGGATCCAGCTCTTGAGATCGTATTTTATAAAAAAGATGGAGAGCTCGTTGAATTAGGCGACATCGTTTTTCAAGTTTCCGGATCTTCACAGTCCATTCTGACTTCAGAAAGATTGGTTCTAAACTGCATGCAGCGAATGAGTGGAATTGCCACACAAACTGCTCTGGTATTGCAGGTCATCAAAGGTTGCAGCACCAAGATTTTGGACACCAGAAAAACTACTCCTGGAATACGTTTTCTAGAAAAATGGGCCGTTAAAATCGGTGGTGGTGAAAATCACCGTTTTGGTTTGTATGACATGATTATGTTAAAAGATAACCACATTGATTATGCTGGTGGAATTAAAAATGCCATTGAGAAAACGAAAAAATACCTTTGTGACTCGAAACGCTCACTAAAAATTGAAATTGAGGTACGGAATATGGAAGAATTAGAGGAGGTTCTTCAAATCGGTGGAGTAGATAGAATCATGTTAGATAATTTCACTCCAGAAAGACTAGCTAAAGCCTTAGCCCTGATTCCGAAATCTTATGAAACAGAGGCTTCTGGAGGAATTACTCTTGAGAATATTCGTCCATATGCCGAAACAGGCGTTCAATATATTTCTATGGGCGCATTGACTCATTCAGTGAAAGGACTCGACTTAAGTCTCAAAGCAACTTTTTAGTGAAATAATTTAGCGGTAACTACAGGCAGCAATCACTAATTCTTCTAATTGAAAGCATTCTAGTTTAACTGGTTTCCAACCGTTTTCGGTTAACATTTTACCGGTATATACGTCGCCTGACTGTCCATCGATTATTAATTCAGATTTGAATTGAATTCCCGTACGATTGTTTAATTTAAACATGGCCTCTTTCATCGTCCATAGTTTCGTCAAATCAAGGATTTTTTGGTCGCTAATGAACCGTTCCTCATCGCTGTTCACGAAACGAGAAGCGATCCGCTCTACACGAGTGCTCATCTCTTCAATGTCAATACCGATTTCATTTGAACTAGAACCAAGTGCACAATAATATTTGGAGTGACTGATGGAAATAAAGGTATTCAGCTCCTTTTTCAGAAAAGGTTTTCTTGACTCAGAATAGTAAATAGGGGAGAGTAATGTTGATTCGTTTCTCAATCGACGAATACCTAAAAACTCCACTTTTCTAAATTCACTCTTTAGGATGTTCAATTGTTCCCTTTCTTCAGGGAATAAAGATTCACTCGAATAATCTCCCAACGGCTTTTTTCTCTCGATGACAACTGAACTCGATTGACCTGACAAATGAATTCTATGAAATGATTCGGACATTTATCAATTAATTAACAGTTAGTTCATACACATTCTGCAAAGTTGCTAATTAATTTTCACATATATTTTTTTCAATTTTGTGAGGGAATCAATATGGATTTCTTTATATTTACATTCTTTAAAAAACGAGATATAGTAAAATTTATACGCATTCTTATGGTGGGTAAACTAAAGTTATTGTTATTAAGTGTCCTGTTTGCAGGAACTTATGCATTTTCTCAGTCGGGTCTTGGAACCCTAAAAGGGACGATCAAAGATGAATCAACTGGTCTTCCAATTGAGCTTTCTAAGGTCCTTTTGAAACAGGGAGATCAAATCAAAAGTGGAGCAACAGCCGACGCTCAAGGAAAATTCCAAATCAATGGTATTCCTCCAGGAACATATGATTTGCATTTTTCGAATGCGCTTTCAGGTTACAACATGTCTGTAATGACAGGTGTTGCGATTTCCCCGGATCGAATTACCTTTTTGGATAATTTGACACTCGCGAAAAAAGTAAAAGATGAACAAGAAGTAAAAGTTGTTATTTACAAAGTTCCACTCATTGATAAAAATGGTGGCGCATCTGGAGCAACAGTAACTCGTGAGGATATCAGTAGAATGCCGGTTCGTTCTGCCGAAGGTGTTGCAAGATCTGTTGGAGGTGTGAATTCTAACGAAGGATCAGGAGCAATTTCCGTTCGTGGTTCCCGTTCTGATGGTACATATTACTACATTGATGGGATTAAAGTTCGCGGTTCTGCTAATATCCCAAAATCAGCGCTGGAGGAAGTTGCCGTTATTACCGGTGGTGTTCCAGCAAACTATGGTGATGTAACAGGTGGTATTATCTCCATTACAACACGTGGTCCGTCTGCTGTTTATTTCGGTTCAATTGAAGGTGTTTCTTCTGGTATTTATTTTAAAGGTGCCGATCCAGATGGATACGATGGAAAAGTATTTGGTTTAGATAAATTCGGATACAACCTTGTCGAAGGGATGTTGTCTGGACCACTTTTGATGCAACGTGATTCAACTGGTAAGAAAACTAAACCAAAATTAGGTTTCTTAATTTCTGCCAATTTAACAGATCAGTTGGATAGTCGTCCTCTTGCTGGTGGTAGTTACCGTATTAAAAAAGATGTTCGCGATGAATTAATAGCGAATCCATTAAGACCGAACTCCACTGGATTTGGTACATTCCATAATGCTTTGTTTCTACGTGAAAGTGATTTTGAAAAAACAGCTTGGAGAATGAATTCAAGAAATACCGTTTATTCTGGTCAAGCGAAAATTGATGTAAATACAGGGCCATCTGTAAATCTTCAATTTGGTGCATCCATGAACTACAGTAACGGAAATAGCTATTCATACGGAGGTTCGTTGTTGAATTTCGGAAACTTCGGATACAACAAGTCTTATGATTACCGTTTATTCGGACGATTGACACAACGTTTTAACAACGAGCGTGAGGGAAGTAGTTCAAAAATTAAATCAGCACTTTATAGTTTGATGGTTGATTACTCTAAATCATTTAGTGAGTCTTATGACCCAAAGCATCAGTATAATTTATTTAATTACGGATACGTTGGAAAATTCGTGACAACACGTAGACCATCTTATTCATTCAATGATGCTACACAAATGTATGTGCATGATGGATTTAAGGATGTAGAAGTTGCTTTTACACCTTCTGAAACAAATGCGACTTTAGCAGCTATCACCACTCAATACTATGATATCTACGAAGGAGCACCTTTCGGTCACTATGAGAACTTAACCCAAATTAATCAAGGTAATGCATTACGTAATGGTGATGCCCCTCAGAGTGTATATGGTATTTGGAGTAACATTGGTTCGCCTTATAATGGATTCGGAAGATTTGAAAATGACCAATTCCGTGTGACAGGAGCAGGATCCGTAATCATTGGTGATCACAGTATCTCCTTAGGATTTGAATACGAGCAACGCGTAGACCGTGGATGGTCAAGTGGCGACTTTGGTCCAACGGGAATCTGGTCAATTGCTCGACAGTTAACGAACTTCCACATTAGAGAATTAGACTTGAACAGCGGAGTTGTTTCCGATTCTGGATCATTCAAAGCAATCACATACGACCGTTTGAATTCAGGTTATGCAAACACAAGTGGAACAGGAGAATTCGGTGGACAACAAAACAATGATAACCAATCATTCTTTGACTTTAACCTAAGAAATAAACTTAAATTAAATGCTTCAGGTGATGACTTTATTGACATCGACCAATATGATCCAAATTTATTTCAATACGACATGTTCTCTCCTGATGAATTGTTAAATAGTGGAAATTCTTACGTTTCCTATTACGGATTTGACCACACAGGTAAAAAAGTGAAAGGAAATACAGACATTAATAAATACTTTAACGAATACGATGAAAATCGTAACTTCAAAAGATTCGTTGGTGCCTTCCAACCAATTTATATGGCAGGTTACATCATGGATAAGTTCGCGTTCAACGACATCGTATTTAACGTAGGTGTTCGTGTAGATGTATTCGATGCAAATCAACCTGTATTGAAAGATCAGTACTTGTTCTACAATGCTAAAACAGTTAAAGAAGTTCGTGCAATGAAAGAAAGTGATCCAAACCAATATGCTTGGGTTAACTTGCCTGAGGGTATGGCGGATGATAACATCGTTTATGTGAATGATGTACAGAATCCAACAGAGATCAAAGGATTTAGAACGGGTATGACATGGTTTAATTCAGTTGGAACGCCTATTGAAGATCCAAAATTGGTAGAAGGACCAAATGGAATCGCTCCTTGGTTGCAAGATCCATCTTTGGAAACCCCTTCAGCGGATGCCTTTACCGATTACAAAGCTCAAGTGAACATCATGCCTCGTGTTGCCTTCTCGTTCCCTATTTCTGAGGAAGCGTCATTCTTTGCTCACTATGATATCTTGACAAAACGTCCAACTTCAGGTTACCGTTTTGATCCATACGAATACCAATACATCCAATCGAGAAATGCGGTAATCAGCAACTCTAATTTGAAACCAGAAAAAACGGTTGATTACGAGTTAGGATTCCAACAAGTGTTGACACGCACCTCCTCCGTTAAGATTTCTGCGTTCTATAGAGAACAACGTAATAATGTACAGTTGGTGAACATTTTCCAAGCTTACCCAGCAACATACAAAACCTACGGAAATAGAGATTTTGGAACAGTAAAAGGTATGACAATAGCCTACGATTTAAGACAAACGGGAAACATTCGCATGACAGCAAATTACACCTTGCAGTTTGCGGATGGAACAGGTTCAGATGCGACATCTATGGGTGCGCTTGTGAATGCTGGACTTCCGAACTTGAGAAACATTTTCCCATATAGTTATGACCAACGTCATGCATTCGCAGTAACTTTCGATTACCGTTACGGTGAAGGAAAAGACTACAACGGACCAATGATTGGTAAGTCTAAATTCCTTGAGAATACTGGTTTGAATATTTTCTCAAACTTCTACTCAGGAAACCCATACTCTTCTCAAACGTTCATTACTGATGAAGGAATTGGCAACTTGGCAGCAGGTATCAATGGGACTTTAAATGGTTCTAGATTGCCATGGTCATACCGTTTGGATATGCAATTAGACAAAACAATTAATATTCAATATGGCAACAAAGACAACAAGAAAAAAGTAGCATTCTTGAATGTATATGTTCGTGTGACAAACATGTTCAATCAGTTTAACCGCTTGAATGTGTATCGTGCAACAGGAAACTGGGATGATGATGGATACTTGGCTGCAGCATCTAGTCAAACGTCTATTCAAAACCAAACTGATGAGCAATCTTTCCGTGACTATTACATGATGAAGATTCAAAATCCGTTTAATATTAGTTCTCCAAGAACAGTTCGTTTAGGAGTTAAATTTGATTTTTAAGAAAGCAACAAACGTAGAGATATGAAAAAGCAATTACTTGCAACGTTTTTTGGGGTTACGGTAGTGTTTAATGCACTCGCTTATTTAGGTCCTAACGACAAAATGGATAAGCCGACTCCAACAGCTAAAGGAGCCAATTGTAGTCCAGCAACAGCAAAACTATACATGGAATTCAATGACGTGAGAGCGTTAATTGAACAAGGAGGAAGTATGTTCCAAAACCGTGCTGCCGGTGTAGCGGCCTATGAAGTACCAAAAAACAGTAAGCGTTATGCGATCTTTGCTGGTGCCTTATGGATGGGTGGAACCGATGTAAACGGTCAATTAAAATTAGCAGCTCTACGTTTCAGAAGTGGAAACGATTTCTGGCCTGGTCCATTAACAGTGATTCCTGGAACAGGTGATTTTAATCCAGGTGCATCCGTTGGTGCTGGTGTCACAAGAGATTTCGGAGAGGCAAATATTGATCCGGATCAATGTATCGCATATGATAAGTTCTATACTATCCGCAAAGCAGAAGTGATTCGTTTCAATGTTTGGTGGGAATGTTCACAAGCAATTGTTACGGAAGGATGTAGTGATGTTCAAGCCTTGACAAATGACGAATTAAATAGAATTTACGGTTGGCCGGCTCATGGTGACGTATCTAGAGGACAAGATTATTGGTTGGCTCCGTTCTACGACCGCGATGGTGATGGGTCGTATAATCCAGACAATGGTGACCATCCGTGGTATGATGATATTCTTGGACGCGATGACATCGAATGTGGTGTGGATCGTCGTGTTTCGTTGTACGGTGATGAAACGCACTGGTGGGTATTTAACGACAAAGGAAATATTCATACAGAAACAAATGGAGATCCAATCGGAATGGAAATCCGCGCGCAAGCATTCTCTTTCGCGACAAATGATGAAGTAAACCGAATGACATTCTACAACTACGAATTAATTAACCGTGGTACACAAACACTTTACAACACTTATTTCTCACAATTCTTAGATGCCGATCTTGGAAACTATGCAGATGATTATGCTGGTTGTGACGTATCTCGTGGTCTTGGATACATGTACAATGGTGATTTGAATGACCAAAGTGATGGTGGACGTTTAGGTTATGGAGAAAATCCTCCAGCTATCGGGTGTGACTTCTTTGAAGGTCCTTACCAAGATGCCGATGGAATTGATAATCCTGGCCCATATTTTGACGAAGTTGCTCAAGTTGAGGTTGTACCAACAGTTGTTGATGCACTTGCAAATGGTGGAATTGTATACAAAGGAATTGGTATCGGTTATTCAGATGGAATCATCGATAACGAACGATTTGGTATGCGACGATTTACTTATTTCACATCTACTTCTGCTTATCCATACAATGACCCAGGTCCTGCAGCGGAGTACTACAGATTTATGGAAGGTAAATGGGCTAATGGTGCTGAGATGTATTACGGAGGAACAGGAGCAAATGGAACTGTTTTGAGTGATTACATGTTCCCAGGAACTTCAGATCCGATTCATTGGTCAACAGGTGGACAAGACATGTCTGGTCAGTTTCCAAACGGATGGGATGAATCAACAAGTAACAATCCTCCAGGTGATAGACGTTTCGTTCAATCAGCAGGTCCGTTTACATTGCGCCCAGGTGCAACAAATAACATTACTGTAGGTATGGTTTACGGAAGAAGTTCTGCCGGAGGACTTATGGCATCGGTTGATGCAATGAAACGTGCAGATACGAAAGCTCAAGCATTATTTGATGCATGTTTCAAAATCCTTTCTCCACCAGACGCACCGAAATTAACGATTCAAGAATTGGAGAATGAATTGATCTTAATGTTGGAAAATCCATCTTCGTCTAATAATTACCAAGAGGCATACGAGGAAATGGATGAAGTAAATATTCCAGATCCAACGGTCGATCGTTACTACCGTTTTGAAGGATACCAAATCTTTCAATTAAAAGATGCGGAAGTATCCATCGCGGATATCGCTGATCCAGACAAATCTCGTTTGGTTGCTCAATGTGATAAAAAGAACAATATTGCTAGAATCATCAACTTCGTTTATGATGAAGCTTTAGGATTCTCTGTTCCTGTAGAAAAAGTAAAAGGCGGAAACGTTGGAATACAACATACATTCCAAGTGAAAGAGGATGCATTCGCACAAGGAGAAAGACGATTGGTCAACCACAAAACGTACTATTACGTTGCCGTTGCTTATGCATATAATCAATTTAAGGAATACAATCCGAATGATCCATTGTTATTAGATGGACAAAAAATTCCTTTCATTTCATCGCGTATTAGTTATGATGGAACGGCAATTAAGCCAGTTCTTGCTGTCCCTCACAACCCAATGCCTGAGGCAGACGGAACAGCACAAATGATTGCTTACGGTTCATCTCCATTGATTACGCGTTTGGATGGATACGGCAACGGGAATCGTTCATTGGAATTAACCGCTGCCTCTGAAAAAACAATCCTGGAAACAGGTTTCATGGAGAATCCAACTTATGACTATGGACGTGGTCCAATCAACATCAAAGTGGTGGATCCATTAAACTTAGCGAGTGGGTATTTTGAATGTAAATTCAATGACTACACAGCAAATGCTTCTGGAAATGCGGCAGATACAGCAAGTTGGACTGTTTACCGTTATGCAAACAAGGGTGATTTAACGCCAATTGATTCGGTCGGTTCAGAAAATACGATTGCTGGAGACAATGAGCAAATCATTCCAGCATGGGGAATCTCAGTTCAGATCTATCAAAACAAATACTATTTCCCAAGTGGATCTGGAAACTTAGCGAGTAAAACAACGGACATGATTGAATCATCAATCGATTTTGCTGATTCATCGAAACGTTGGTTAACAGGAGTTTCAGATAATGATTCGTACTTCCCAACCAACTGGGTTCGTTCAGGAGATTATGCACCAAATACTACCGTTACTGATGCAGGGTATGAGTGTTTGCCTGATGGACCAACGTACTTGAATCCATGTAACTACCCAGATGAGGTTGGTGCTGATCCAAAACAATCCTATGAGAGCATCTTGGAAGGAACGATCGCGCCACATCGTTTGGTCGGACATCAAGCGGATTACATGCCGATGGCTTATTTCGGAACCTACTCCGCATCGAGTAAGCAAAATGCTTCGATTAGCTTCTTGCCGAGTGTGAACATCATTATTACTAGTGACAAAAGCAAATGGACACGTGTTCCAGTGATTGAACTTGGTCGCAGCGCAGGATTGAATATTGGCGGATGTGCTCCAGGAGCGATGCGTAAGAGTCCAAGCGTGGACAAAAACGGTAATCCAGACGGAACAGGAACAACAGGAATGGGTTGGTTCCCAGGATATGCGATTGACCTAGAATCGGGAGCGCGGTTGTACATGGCTTTTGGTGAGAACTCATTCTTGGGTGGTGAAAATGGAGCAGATATGCAATGGAATCCAACCGATCGTTTGGTGAGTAATGTTGGAACACCATTGATGGGTGGAATGCATCCAGTATATGTATTTAGCTACAAACAAAAAACCATCAACGGATTTAGCAATGGATTTGATTTCCCTGCATATGTTCCATCTGAAGGAGAAACAACGTCGACAAACTTCTTGTACAACAAGTGGTTGGCAGTGGAAGGAAATGACAACACAGCAAAACGTGAAATGTACGGTAGTATGACATGGGTATCTTACCCGATGTTGCAATTCGGACAAAGTCTTTTGTCAACAGATGTGACAATCAAATTGCGCATCAACAAGGAATACAAAAACTTTGTTGGCTCAGGAGAAAATGGTGGGAAACCAATGTACGGATGGTCCATGGATGACATCGCAACGAAAGTTGGTTCACAAGACCAATTGAAAGAAGCGTTGGCGATGATCAATGTCGTTCCGAATCCATATTTAGCATTCTCGGAATACGAACGTAATAAACTCGACAATCGGGTGAAAATTACCAATTTACCGGAACGATGTACGATTAGAATTTATACTTCCAACGGGAAATTGGTGAAAACCATCAAAAAGGATAATCCATTAACCTACCAAGATTGGACGCTAACAAATCATGCCGATATTCCAGTGTCTGGGGGAATGTACCTCATTCACATTGAGGTTCCAAATGTTGGTGAACGTGTATTAAAAGCCTTCATCGCGATGCGGATGGTTGACCTTCAAAATATTTAACGAGTCATTAACAACTGCTCACGTTTTTGCCCCTTGTTTTCGAGTAACTTTGTCAAAAAACAACGCATGAAAGCACTATTTTCCATTCTGTTCATTTCCCTTAGTAACTTGCTCTTCGCGCAGGAATTCAAATTACCCGAATTGCCCCATAGTTATGCGAGTTACGAGCCTTACATCGATGCACAAACGATGGAAATTCACCACAGCAAGCACCATCAAGCGTATGTGACGAATTTGAATAAAGCACTGGCTGGAACGAAGTTAGTGACGCTTAGCATGAATCAACTATTGATGGATGCAAGTTTTCGTTCAGACGCCATGCGCAACAATGCTGGCGGTCATTACAATCACAGTTTATTTTGGGAAATCCTTGCGCCGAAAGACAAGCAAACAACGGTTGTACAAGCAACATTTGAAGCAGCCATCAAAGCGCAATACGGAAGCATGGATTCCTTAAAAAAAGCGTTGACTCAAGCAGCAAGTACACGTTTCGGCTCAGGATGGGCCTGGTTAATTGTAACTCCGGATAAAAAATTGATGGTGACGAGTACGGGAAATCAAGACAATCCCATCATGGATGTAGCGAAAGACCGCGGAATTCCAGTTTTGGGAATCGATGTGTGGGAACACGCGTATTACTTAAAATACCAAAATAAGCGAGGTGATTATTTGAGTGGCATTTTCAACCTCATCGACTGGGGAATTGTTTCAAATAAATACAACAGCGCATTAGTTGATCCATTGTTAAATGAAATTGAAAAGGACAACTGGATGGCCATAAAAGATTTCCATAAGATCATGGCTCAAACCTTTCATCCATGCGAGGATGGGAATTTCGTGCCGATAAGAACACGTTCCGGAGAACTGTTAGCAAAGGCGATTTTAGTAAGCGCTTCTAAGCCACCTGTTTCCAAAGATAAACCAGCCGTTCATAAAGCACTAGCTAATTTGGCAGAACAATGCGAGAAAATTCACGAATTAGTAGGAAAAAATGCGAAAGACGATGTCTTGCTAAAAGAAATGACCAAAGCACACGATCTTTTTCATCAAGTAGAGGAACTTTGTCACGATTAATCGCTGCGATTTCTTTCCTTAACGATTTCATCACGTCATAATCTAAACCTTTCAAAGGCAAATCCGTATCTTTGGCAAAAAGTAGAACGTGCGTTTCGAACTGACCAAGGAATTTATTCAATTGCTGCGAACAAAAATCGCAGAACAAGATTTATCTTGGATTCACGAAAACGTCCTGGAACTTCACCATGCAGAGGTTGCTGAGATCATTGATACCTTGACCAATGACGAAGCAAGATACGTATACTTCTTAGTAGATGAAGACACCCAGGCCGACATCCTCATGGAGTTGGACGAAGAAATTCGAGATCGATTTTTAGCCTCGTTATCATCAAAAGAAATTGCTGACCAGCTCGAAAATCTCGATTCCGATGATGCCGCTGATATCCTCGGAGATTTAACCGAAGAGAAAATACGTGAGGTCATCTCTCAAATGGAGGATGACGAAGCAGCAGAAGACATCGTTGATCTCTTAAATTATGACGACGATACAGCGGGTGGACTCATGCAAAAAGAGTTTTTTCAAGCAGATGTTTCTTGGCCCGTTAACCGCGCAATCATAGAATTGCGTAAACAAGCCGAAGACGTTGAAAAAGTATATAACATTTTTGTGGTGGATGAGCAGGATCGCCTTTTAGGTGTCTTGTCCTTAAAGCGATTGTTATTCGCAAACGCCAAAACAAAAATTGCTGACATTTACCAATTCAAAAAAATCATTTCCGTTAAAGCCAGTGATTCCGCTGAAGTCGTGGCAATGGTGATGGAAAAATACGACTTGGTCTCCGTTCCTGTCGTTGATTACCAAAACAAACTCGTTGGACGCATTACCTTAGATGACGTTGTTGATTACATCAAAGAAGAAGCGGACAAAGATTTCCAGATGGCGACGGGTATTACGGACAGCGTTGATTCCAATGCCAGTACTTGGCGCATCAGTCGTTCTAGACTTCCCTGGTTAGTCATCGCTATGGTTGGTGGAACCATCGGAGCCAAAGTCATTTCAAATTTTGAGGGAAGTATTACAAAAATTCCAGCGATGGCATTTTTCATCCCCTTGATTACCGCAATGGGCGGAAACGTTGGGGTACAGTCCTCTGCGATTGTCGTTCAATCCTTAGCACGTGGCGATAAAGATTTAGGTCGAATCTTGCCAAAATTATGGCGTGAAGCGAAAGTTGGACTCTTAAATGGACTCTTTTTAGCCAGTTTAATTTTTGGAGTAGCTTCCGTATTTGAAAACTCAGAACTAGGAATCGTGGTTAGCATTTCTTTGTTCACAGTTATATTATTTGCTGCGATTTTCGGAACATTATTTCCATTAGTGCTAAACCGATACAAAGTAGATCCAGCCTTAGCTATTGGTCCTTTTGTGACCACGCTAAACGACATCATTGGTCTATTTATTTACTTCTCCATAGGACTTCTGATCTATGGTTCTTGAGTAATCAGAACTTTTCATTACTTTTGCAATCCACAAAATACCTGGAGAGGTGTCCGAGTGGTTGAAGGAGCACGCCTGGAAAGTGTGTATAGGCCTAAAGCTTATCGCGGGTTCGAATCCCGCTCTCTCCGCCAAAGAATCTAAAAGCTAGCCGTTAGGCTGGCTTTTTTTGTTTCCACTCGCGTCAAAAGCTCGCTTTTGTAAGCGAAGTGAAACAAAAAAAGCCAAAGTTGCGCAGCAACTTAGCTTTTAGATTCTTTGAAGCGACGCCCCCTACGGGTTCACGAGCGATAGCGAGTAATCCCGATGTTAATGTGTTAATGTGCTAATCTGCTAATTCCCACACCCGATAAACCATTCGTTGAGCTAAGCGAAACCTCTTTCAGAGCGAGAGTGAGAGCGAAGAGCGGAGTCAATTCCATTCTTGAGCTAAACGAAAGAATGTGCTAATTCCCACACCCGATAAACCGTACGTTGAGCTAAGCGAAACCTCTTTCAGAGCGAGAGTGAGAGCGAAGAGCGGAGTCAATTCCATTCTTGAGCTAAACGAAAGAATGTGCCAATGTGCTAATTCCCACACCCGATAAACCTTACGTTGAGCTAAGCGAAACCTCTTTCAGAGCGAGAGTGAGAGCGAAGAGCGAGAGTGAGAGTGAGAGCGAGAGTGAGAGCGAAAACACTGAGCACTGAGCACTAATCAACTATTAATAAATTCCATCATTTTGTTAATATCATTCGCAGACAGACATATCGGTTCTAAAAGCCATTCACTACCTTTGTTTTTATGCGCAATCTCATCGCCTTTTTACGTCGATTTCAGATCTTTTTGGTCTTTGCTTCCTTGCAGATCATTTCCTTGGTGATTTATGTGCAATTTTTAAGTTTTCCAAGAAGTCAGTATTTAACAACGGCCTCGAATGTAACAGCAAAAGTTCTTACTTGGGAAAACGATGTGACGAAACATTTTGATTTAAGTAAAAACAATTATGCCTTGCAACGTGAAAACATTCGTTTGCGCGAGCGACTTCCGGAGTTCATGTACACCTTGAGTGCTGGAAAAGTAAAGGTAGAAGACAGTATTTTTAAGCAGCAGTACACGTATATTCCGGGAATGGTGATCAACTCTTCTGTCACACGAAGAAATAATTATTTCACGCTCAATATTGGAAGCAAGCAAGGAGTCAAGCCGAATATGGGCGTTTTTTCAGATAAAGGTGTTGTTGGCATCGTTCATAATACAAGTGAGCATTACTGTGTGGTAAAGTCCGTTTTAACGAAAGACATCAATGTGGATGTGATTATTGAGCCCATACACTTAGCCGGAATCTTGAAGTGGGACGGACACGATCCAAGACGCGGATCTATCGACGGAATATCGAATGATTTACGGATAAAGAAATGGTCGCGCGTCGTAACGCGCGGTGGATCCGGGATTTTTCCTAAAGGAATTCCAGTTGGAAAAGTGGAGCGAATTGAGTCCATCGAAGGAGAACCACTTTGGAATGTAGTCCTTCGTTACTCAGAAGATTACCGAACCTTGCAAAGGGTTTACGTAGTGAAAAACTTAATGATTGAGGAACAACAAGCACTGGAAGGACAAATTCCTCCGGATGAAGAAGAAGATGTATTGAGATGAATAACTTAACAAAAAATATCATTCGATTCATTGTGTTTGTGGTACTGCAAACACTGATTTTCAATCAATTGGAAATTGGATACGGTTTTCACTTGATGATACATCCACTTTTTATCATGTTACTTCCGTTCGAACTAGGTGTCATTCCGCTAATGGGATTGGCATTTTTAATGGGAATCATCATTGATATTTTCTCCAACACCTACGGATTACACGCTTCATCATTGGTCATGATGGCATATTTTCGTCCACTTGTCTTCAAGTTCTATGGTCCACGTGAAGGATATGATCCACTGAAAGAACCCAATATTTTCGATATGGGGAACCGCTGGTTTACCTATGTTTTCGGAATTCTCCTGTTGATTCATCACTTATGGTACTTTTTAGTAGAGATTTTTCAATTCAACCAATTCATTTTTATTCTGCAAAAAACAATTTTCAGTGCTGTGCCATCATTTTTAATTTGCTTGCTTTTACAAAGTTTCTTGATTAAAAAATCCAAAACAAAATGAATTTTGACATCCGACGTTATGTAATCTTGGCGTTCATCATTTTGGTGGGATTCCTTTATACTTTTCGGTTGTTTTATATGCAGGTAGTTGACGACACATGGACACTACGCGCACATGAAGTTGCGGAAAAACGAATTGAAATTACTCCGCCAAGAGGAGTTGTTTTCGATCGAAATGGGATGAAAATCGTTTCCAATCGAACGTATTTTAATTTGATGATGGTGGAAGATGAAATCAAACATCTTGACACAGCCGCTTTTGCGAAATTAATTGGTTGGACCGTCAAAGATGTGCGCAATCGATTTAAGGAAATCGTCAAAGGAGAAGGGACTTATTACAATAAAAGCTCAGGAAAACGCACGTCGAATTACCAAAAAATACGCAAGTATCCATTTTTAAAGGAGTTAACCCTTGAAGAGATTTCAAGTATCGCGCCTCACCTAGAAAATTTCCCTGGTTTTTATGAGAAAGTGACCAGTATGCGGAATTATCCGTTTAAAAGCGGAGCGAATATCATGGGTTACTTATCGGAAGTGAACCGGGAAGAAGTGGAAAGTGATCGTTTTTATAGACCAGGAGATAACATTGGAAGATCCGGAATCGAAAAGTTCTATGAGCGTGAATTACGCGGCAGAAAAGGAATAAAGTACATTGTAACGTCCGCATTGAATAATGCCATTGAACCTTTCGCTGATGGAAAATACGATACCACAGCTCGTCAAGCAGATCCATTGAAACTTGGAATGGATATGATTATTCAATCCTACGGCGAGAAATTAATGAAAAACAAAAAAGGATGTATCGTTGCGATTGAGCCTTCCACTGGAGAAATCTTAGCCATGGTTTCTGCACCGTCTTATGATCCCAATATGCTAGTCGGTAAACGAAATATTAGTGAAAACTACCCGAAACTTGCATTGGATAAAAACATGCCGTTGTTTCCTCGTCCACTTCAAGCGGAATATCCTCCAGGATCTATTTTTAAATTGGTTCAGTCTTTAATTGGTATGCAAGAAGGTGTCATCACGGAGAACTCTGGGTTTCCTTGCGATAAAAGCATGGTAGGTTGTCACAATCACCCATCTGCAAGAAATGTTGCCGAGGCGGTTCAATATTCTTGTAATCCATATTATTACGCGGTCGTTCGACGCATCATTCAACAAGGAAAGAAAAAAAGACTTTTTGCCGATGCTGAATACGGACTCAATAAATGGCATAGATACATGACGAGTTTTGGTCTAGGGAAAACATTGGATGCCGATGTTTCTGGACAACGTCCTGGATTAATTCCAGATGCAAAATACTACGACAAATGGTATGGACATCATCAATGGGCATTCTCGACCATTCGCTCCATTTCTATTGGTCAAGGAGAAGTGAAGTTGACTCCACTGCATATGGCAAATATTGCTGCCATTATTGCCAACAAAGGCTGGTATTATGTTCCACACTTTGTCAAGTCTATTGGACGCAAAGGTCCCTTGGCTCAATACCGAACCAAGAAACGAACTATGGTTAATTCACGTCATTTCTGGCCGGTAATAGAAGGGATGAGACGCGTAGTAAACGAAAATGGTGGAACAGCTCGTATGGCTCGTCTGGAAGACATCATGATTTGCGGAAAAACGGGAACGGTACAAAATCCACATGGGGAAGATCACTCCGTTTTTATTGCCTTTGCGCCAATGAATAAGCCAAAAATCGCTATCGCTGTATTCGTGGAGAATGCAGGATTCGGTGGTACTTGGGCCGCACCTATTGCGAGCTTGATGATTGAAAAATACATTAAACGTAAAATCACCGATAAAGAAAAAGAAAAACGCATTTTGGAAGCTAAATTGGCCTACATTTCAACTCCCGGACAATGAGAAAGGAAGAAAGTTTAGTTGAACACTTAGATTGGCCACTGTTTATCACCTTCACGGTAATGTTGGTGACGGGAATGGCGACGCTATACTCTGTGGCTTACGATGAGCTACATCCTGCCATTTATGATGTTTCCATGATGTATGGAAAACAGTTAATATGGATTGTCGTTTCCTTGTTTCTTGGTCTAATTGTATTTTTAATTGATTCGGATATATACCGACGTTTTGCTTTTCCCATCTATGGATTTACGCTGCTATTATTGGTCATCGTGCTTTTCATGCCTGCTGTGCATGGCGCTCGTGCATGGATTGGAATCGGAACCATGGGTATTCAGCCGGCAGAATTCGCCAAAATATCGACCGCACTCCTATTAGCGAAATACATCAGCGAAATTAGCGTGAAACAACAGAACATCAGTAGTGTCATGACCGCAAGTGCCATTTTACTGGTGCCGATGGCGCTAATTCTACTTCAACCAGATGCTGGGACATTTGTCGTTTTTACCTCCTTTTTATTTGTGATGTACCGGGAAGGACTCACGTTCGACCCCATAATTTTAAGCTTTGTCAATAGTATCCCCGGCGTTCGTTTTAAAGAAACTTGGGTGGGAAGTCACTTTATCCCAATTTTATTTGTGATGATTTTCATCAGCGTGATTACGTTATTGTTGAACTCCGTACAATTAGACTTTTTCTTCCTTCCTTTTCCCGTTTCTGGTTCGATAGGAGTCATTTCGACCTTGTTGATTTTCTCCATTTTAGCCATCCTATTTCTTCAACGATTTTCTGCTAAAAGAGAACGAACAAGAGGAACGGTCATTATAGTACTTGGATTCATTTTAACCAGTAGCTTATCCTTTATTGTGGACAATGGTTTCAATAGTTTAGCAACGCATCAAAAGGATAGAATTGAATTGTTTTTAGGACTTCGTGAAGATCCAAACGGAAAAGATTACAATAGAAATCGAGCAATGGCAGCTGTTGGATCAGGTGGTTTACTCGGAAAAGGATACAACAAAGCATCCGTTTCTAGTGTGGAAAGCAATCATGTGCCAGAAAGTGAAACGGATTTCATTTTTTGTCCGTTTGCAGAAGAATGGGGATTTGTAGGTATTATTTTCCTGTTTGGAGGCTATTTATTTATGTTGATACGGATCATTTTTATTGCGGAAAGACAACGTTCCATATTTAACCGTGTCTATGCTTACTGTGTCGGCATGATTCTGTTTTACCACTTCGCCATAAACATCGGGATGAATATTGGATTTGCACCTGTAATTGGGATTCCACTACCCTTCTTTAGTTATGGGGGATCCTCTATGATGTCCTTTTGTATGATGATGTTTATCCTACTAAAATTGGATAGTCAACGAAAAGATGTGTTACGATAATTGTCGCTAATTTTGATTTATGAAAAAGAAAGAGCCGAAAATGTCTGAGGAAGAAACGAAAAAGTTCACCAAAATATTTTGGGGGCTTTCGTTGATTCCATTTGTATTGGTGACCGCTTTATTGCTGTTGCAATCGGAAAGTGTGCTTCCATCTGTTGCTAGTTTAGATAACCCCCCAGAATTACAAGCGTCATTAATCATCGCGAAAAAAAGCGTGAAAGAAGATACAGTCATTGGTCGCTTTTGGGCGGTCAATCGCACCAGTGTCAAATACCGTGAAATCTCTCCTTATGTATTTGATGCCTTGATTTCAACAGAAGATGAACGTTTTTACAGTCATTCAGGTGTAGATTTCAAAGGGCTCGTTCGATCGTTTGCTAGCTTGGGGCGAAAAGGGGGTGCTTCCACGATTACACAACAATTGGCAAAATTGATTTATACCTTGAGACAACGACAGTTAGCAGAATTAGCTCGTGCCAATGGAGAAAGTTTCGATCTTCCTTTGGGTGGATTTCTAGGTAAATTTCGCCGCTTAAATGAAAAAGCGCGTGAAAACATCATCGCGAAACGTTTAGAGGAACGCTTTACCAAAGAGGAAATCATTACCATGTACCTAAACCAATTTGATTTCTTGTACAATGCTGTTGGTATTGAAAATGCATCCCGTGTATACTTCAACAAAAGACCACGAGAACTCTCCAAAATTGAAGCAGCTGTCCTCGTTGGTATGTGTAAAAATCCAGACTTGTTCAATCCATACAAGTATACCATCAAAAATTACCGGAACAAAGCAGCAGAGCGCGCCGGAATTGCACCAGAGAAAGTAACTGCGACCCAAATGGCTGCAATCCGCTCGGAAGACTCTTTACGTGCGCTTTCCAGAAGAAATCAAGTATTGTTTCAATGGCTGAAAAACAGCAAAGGTGAAAACGAAGGCATCAAAAATAAATTAACCCAAGAGGAATACGACCGCTTGAAGGCTATGCCTATTGTTATTCAATACAAATCCTTAGATCACAAGGAAGGTATGGCTCCTTATTTCCGTGAGTCCTTGCGCAAGGAAGTCACTCAAATTCTACAAACGAAAAATGAAGATGGTTCCTATAAATATGTCAATGAAGAGGGTGAGCCTTTCGATATTTATAGTGACGGACTCAAAATCTACACAACCTTGAATCCTTCTCTTCAACGCTATGCAGAATATGCAGTTGAACGTCATATCAAGGAGGAATTGCAGCCCCAATTTGACCTGAACAACCGTCGCGTAAAAAATTATCCTTTCTCAAATGCCATTGAGACTAAAATGGTGAATCAGATCATGGAATCTGCGCGAACGTCTTCGGGACGCTTTCAGAACATGACATTAGCTGGCTATTCCGATAATGACATCAGAAAAAGCTTCGATACTCCAACCACTATGACTGTTTTTTCCTGGAGCGGAGAACGTGATACCACGATGACCCCAAATGACTCCATCCGTTATTATAAAGCGTTTTTACACGCGGGACTTTTGTCAATGGATCCTTCTTCAGGATTCGTTCGTGCTTGGGTTGGTGGTGTGAATTTCAAGCACTTCGGATACGATCACGTGCGTCAAGGTAAACGCCAAGTTGGATCAACCATTAAACCGTTTGTCTATGCGGCTGCGCTTTCATTGAAGGTGGTGAATCCATGTACCACTTTTTCATCTGGTGAGTATTGTGTGGATTTAGTCGATGACCAAAATAAGGTAGTCGGTCAATATTGTCCACAAGGTACGCCAGCAGGATCGGTAAAAGATGGATTAGCTCAGTCCTCCAATCCAACAACCGTTGCCGTAATGGCAAGAATGGGGGCTTTCAATCCAGTTCAAAAAATTGGTGGACCATTCCAAATCGAGAAATTGTTGAGAAAAACTGAAATTGAATTAAATAAAAACGATGTCGTTCCTTCGATGTGTTTAGGAAGTATGGACCTCTCCCTGTATCAATTGGTGGCGGCACAATGTATCTTCCCGAATAACGGAATTTATGTGCGTCCAACGACTATTGAGCGCATCACGGATCGTAACGGAAAAGTAATTTACAGTGCTACAGAACACCGCGAGCAAGCCTTAAACTCTACTGTTGCCTACGAAATTTTGAAAATGATGAAAGGTGTTGTTCAGTATGGAACTGCCGGAAGTCTGCGAAGTGGAAGAAGTTGGGGAGGTGTAACTGCTCCAACCGCTGGTAAAACGGGAACAACTCAAAATAACTCCGATGGATGGTTTATTGGAATCACTCCGGAACTGGTAACAGGTGTTTGGGTAGGAGCGGAAGATCGCGCTGTAAGATTCCAAAGTATGACTTGGGGACAAGGTGCTCGCATGGCATTACCGATTTACGGATACTATATGCAACGTGTTTACAAAGATCCAGTTATTGCACTGTCGACACGTGATTTCCTTCAACCAGACGATTACGACGAGGAAGCATATGATTGCACCGATGCACCACAACCTGAAACTGTAGACGAGTCTGAGGTCCCATTTGAATTTTAAGCGATGAACAAAGTTGTAAAGAATGTAGAAGAAGCGTTAATTGGCATCGAAGATGGCATGACGCTGATGTTAGGTGGATTTGGACTTTGTGGTATTCCTGAAAATTCCATCGGACAATTAGTCAAATTGGGAACTAAAAACCTGACTTGCATTAGCAATAACGCAGGGGTAGACGATTTTGGCATTGGACTCATGTTGCAAGCAAAACAAGTGAAAAAAATGATCAGTTCATATGTCGGTGAAAACGATGAATTTGAACGTCAAATGCTAAGCGGTGAACTCGAAGTAGACTTAATTCCACAAGGAAGTTTAGCCGAACGATGTAGAGCTGGTGGTGCCGGAATTCCAGCATTTTTCACACCCGCAGGATACGGAACGGAAGTGGCTGAAGGAAAAGAAGTTCGTGTATTCAATGGAAAACCGCACATTTTAGAAAGTGCATTAACCGCAGACTTTGCCATTGTGAAAGCATGGAAAGGCGATACGGAAGGAAACCTTATTTACAAAGCAGCCGCACGTAATTTTAATCCAATGATGGCCATGGCTGGTAAAATTACAGTGGCAGAAGTCGAGGAACTTGTTCCAGCAGGAACATTAGATCCAAATCACATTCATACACCTGGAATTTTCGTTCAACGCATCTTCCAAGGAGAAAAATTCGAGAAAAGGATCGAGCAACGAACAGTTAGAAAGAACGATTAAGCACAGACGATATGGCACTCGACAAAAATGGCATTGCGCAACGCATTGCACAAGAATTAAAAAATGGATGGTACGTCAACTTAGGGATTGGAATTCCAACGCTTGTTGCGAACTATATTCCACACGGTATTGAAGTAGAATTTCAATCAGAAAATGGCATTTTGGGCATGGGTCCTTTTCCGTTTGAAGGTGAAGAAGATGCTGACCTTATCAATGCAGGAAAACAAACGATAACGACAGTTCCTGGTGCTTCTTTCTTTGACTCAGCAACTTCATTTGCAATGATTCGTGGACAACACGTTCAATTGACGGTCCTTGGAGCCATGGAAGTTTCACAAAACGGTGACATCGCCAATTGGAAAATTCCGGGAAAAATGGTGAAAGGTATGGGTGGTGCTATGGACCTCGTAG
>JBILRU010000135.1:0-4693 GCA_044372485.1 Crocinitomicaceae bacterium | reverse complement strand
TTGTACAATTCGATCCTTGGTGATTTGAAGTCCGGTCGTTTCCAAGTCGAACACACACAAGGGACGTGTAAGTTGTAAACTCATCAGCGCTTAAATTTGCGTATTTGGATCGAAACTTTCTAAGTAGTCAGCTACTCGTCGAACAAATTGTCCACCTAATGCACCGTCAACTACGCGGTGATCGTAAGAGTGCGATAAGAACATTTTATGGCGAATACCAATGAAGTCTCCTTCCGGTGTTTCGATGACAGCAGGAACTTTACGAATCGCTCCTAGTGCTAAAATAGCCACTTGAGGTTGATTAATAATAGGTGTTCCCATGACGTTTCCGAAAGAACCAACGTTTGTTACCGTATACGTTCCACCTTGAATATCTTCAGGTTTCAATTTGTTGTTACGAGCGCTATCCGCTAATCCGTTTACTGCTTTGGTTATTCCAACAAGGTTCAACTGATCTGCATTTTTAATCACCGGAACGATTAAGTTTCCGGATGGAAGTGCTGTTGCCATTCCGATATTGATATCCTTACGTTTGATAATTGTTGTACCAGAAACAGAAACGTTGATCATTGGGAAATCCTTGATGGCTTTCACAATTGCTTCAATTAAAATCGGCGTATAGGTAATATTTTGTCCTTCGCGTTGTTTGAAGGTATTTTTAATTTTCTCTCTCCATTTAACGATGTTTGTCACATCTGCTTCCACGTATGACGTTACGTGAGGAGAAACATGTACAGACATCACCATGTGATCCGCAATCAACTTACGCATACGATCCATTTCGATGATCTCATCTCCTGGGTTCGGTAATACGATTGGTTCCTTCACATTCATAAAGGCAGCGGATGAAAGCGTGTTTCCAATCTGCGCCATGTTTGCATTGGCAACTGATGTTGCAACTGTCGTTGGAGCAACTGGTGCTGAACCACGGTTTTCTAAGTATGAAATGACATCTTTTTTCGTTACGCGTCCATCTTGACCTGTACCAGAAATTGCTTCCAATTCTCCTGCAGAAATCCCTTCTTTCTCAGCAATATTTCTCACTAATGGAGAAAAGAACTTTCCACTAGTTCCATTTTTCGGAATCGAAGTTGTTTCGGATGAAGCAGAAACTGGAGCGGTAACAGCAGCAACTGGAGTCGTAGATGCAGCCACTACTGGCGCTTCTTCTTTTGCAGTGGGAGCAGCACTTGATGCACCATCTGTTGACAGAATTGCAATCACGTCACCAACTTGAGCTACTTGGTCTTTTTCAAAAAGAATTTTGATTAAAACGCCAGCGCCTTCAGATGGAAGTTCGTTGTCTACTTTGTCGGTCGCTACCTCTACTAAGGGTTCATCCATTTTAACGGAATCGCCTACATTTTTTAACCAATTGGTGATGGTAGCTTCTGTCACACTTTCTCCCATTTTGGGAAGACGGATTTCTATTTCTGCCATAGTATACGTGTAAATTGATGTCTTTTACTTGGGCGCAAAGTTAGTGAAAAATTGTGCAAATCGTGAAATTAGTTGCGATCGAGTGAACGGAAATTCCGAAGGATGCTTCGAATGTCAAATAGGGGAGTATAATCCCTCGAGTAAATCAAGAAAAAACGTTCTCGGTCTTCTTTTGAAGAGAGGTGAAGGTGATCGAAAGGACCAATGATGCTTTGTTTTTGTTTGGATTTTGTAAGCGTCTCTTTGTCAGTGTATCCCACGAATGTTTTTTGTCCGATAAGCACGGAAAATAACTGGTGAACAAGTGTTTTTCTGTTTTGGAAAACCCAAATATGAAAGGGGATTGTCGCGATGAAAAGTACAGAGAAGAGCACGTCGATTAATCGTTTGACTCGTTTGTTTTCCGGATGACTCAAAGAATTAAAATTCAAAACATACAATTCTCCCGCTCGATCGATGGAATTACTGCCAATCAGAAAACTAGTGTCTGGTTGCGCGATTTTAAATTCGAGGTCAACAGCGGATGTCTGCGTCATCCAATGAATGATTTCGGATGAACTCAATGATTTTGCCGAGAAAATGACCTCATTGATTTTATGTACTGAAACGATTTCACTTAACTGTTGAATGTTCCCAACACTTCCCGTAAATTTCTCTTGATTCGAAATGCCCAAGATGGAATCGATTTGTGGATAGGTTTTCTCTAGCAGTTGCTTTACTCGAATGAACTCAGCTTCATCTCCAATAATCGCAAATCGTTTTTTAGGCAACTGGGAAAGTCCAATATTTCCTTTAAAAAGTAACTCATAGGTAAAGCGAATGAGGAAAAAACTAATGACGTAAATCAGTGATCCAAGTAAGATGTATAAGCGTGAAAACTGCCATTCCTTTGGAAGTAATGCGTAGCTTGTTAAAATAAAAATGGTACCAAAGAATGCCGATTTAAAAATCAAACGGTAACGACTGCCTGTGTCATAGATACCAAAAACCAATCCGGACAACATCCAGATAAACGCATAACTTGGAATCATATAATACATCGCAATATCTGGAAAAAGAATTTCCTTCATTTTCCAGCGATCAGCTAATAGGTAAAGTCCTCCTAAGGTAAGACCGAAATCTATTCCCGGAAAGGATATTTGCTCGATAAAGCGACGGAAAATCGAGATGGATGCACGTAAATAAATAGCGAAATGAATGGCCATTGAAAACAATTTCGCGTTGTTTTGCGAAAAGTGTTTCTTGGCAAAAATGACCATCGCCCGGTAAAAAACGAATACGTAGTTAACCGAACTTTTTTTGGTGCTTTCACCTTTGTAATGAATGATTTTCGTTTCCGGGAAATAATAGTTTTTAAATCCACCTAATTGAATACGGTAGGATAAATCAATATCCTCTCCGTACATGAAAAATGTTTCATCTAGGAATCCAACTTTCTCCAAAGTTTCTTTGCGCATCAACATAAACGCGCCGCTGAGTACGTCCACTTCATTGGTCTCAAATTCACTCAAATATCCTAGGTGATAGCGTCCAAAACGCTTTGATTTAGGAAAGAGTTTGGACAATCCGAAAATCTTGTAAAATGCTACCTGCGGTGTGGGTAATCCGCGTTTGGACTCTGGCAGAAAACGTCCTTTTCCATCAACCATTCGAACACCGAGTCCACCGGCTTTTGGATGCTCGTCCATGAACGCAACAACTTTGGCAAACGTATCTTCTTCGACAACCGTGTCGGGGTTTAACAACAAGGAATACCGTGCATCCGAAATCGCAAGTGCCTGATTGTTGGCACGGGAAAATCCAACATTTTCTTTATTGGCAATTAAATGTACTTGAGGAAACTTGGACTGAACCATTTCAACGGATCCATCCACGCTGTGATTATCGACCACAAAAACTTGAACCTTCAAGGTTTTACTAGCTGCCAAAACAGCGTTTAAGCATTGTTCAAGGAAATACGCGACATTGTAATTAACAATGACAACACTTAAATCAAATGTTGGGTTTTGCTTATCCATTCGCTAACGCAATACACGAAATTTCGATGTTCACATCTAATGGTAAACGCACAACTTGTACCGTTTCTCTTGCGGGAGGAATTCCAGGGAAATAGGATGCGTAAATAGTGTTTACTGCTTGAAAATCGTTTAAATCTTTCAAGAAAATACTTGTTTTTACCACCTGTTCAATATTCAATTCTGCGGCTTCTAACAAGGCCACAATGTTTTTCATCACACGATGGGTTGCTACTTCGATGCTATCCATTTCCAATTCACCTGTTTCCGGATTTAAAGGAATTTGTCCACTCACAAACAACATTCCACCTGCAAGAATCGCCTGGCTGTATGGACCAACCGGAGCTGGAGCATTGGGGATTTGTATGGCTTTTTTCATCGTATTTTGTTTATCCTTCGGATTAAGCGATTTTTTCTACTTTTGCAAAGTAACAAAAATCAAAGAACGTGAAGGTAGTACTAGTGGATTTTTATGATTCTTTCACCTTCAATCTATCCCATTATTTAGAACAATTAAACGTAGATGTAACGGTGATTCGTCACGATTATTTGAACTTAACGCAAATAAATGTGTTCGATGCCATTATTCTTTCACCCGGACCCGGACTTCCAGGGGAAAAGCAACATCTGATGGAGTTACTTTCGATGTACGTCGGAAAGAAACCCATTCTCGGTGTTTGCTTAGGAATGCAGGCAATTGCACTGCATCTCTGTGCCTCTTTGGAAAACCAACAAGAAGTGAAACACGGGGTTCAAGGTAAATTGATCGTCAAGGATCATTCGGGATTGTTTCAGGGACTGCCAACTGAATTTTTGGTCGGATTGTACCACAGTTGGAAAGTTGTCGGTGTTCCTGAACATTGGCAGACCTCACATTTAGATAATGGCGTATTAATGTCCATAGAAGTTCCAAATCAACAATTATACGCTGTCCAATTTCATCCGGAGTCCATTTTGACAGAGTACGGACTTCCACTTCTATCAAATTTCATTCAAACGGTAAAATCATGATGAAAAAGTTTCTGTTTCTATTCGCAAGTCTGTTCTTTTACGCTCATTTGACCGCACAAAGTTGCTTAGGCTATTGGATCACCATTGATGACGAAAGTGGATTGAAAAAATCCATAGTTGAATTGTATAAAAAGGATGGTAAGATGTACGGAAAAGTCGTTTACATCTATAAAAGAGGAAAAGATGGCCCTCATTCCTTGTGTGATCACTGTGAAGGAAGTCTCAAA
>JBILRU010000042.1:0-16308 GCA_044372485.1 Crocinitomicaceae bacterium | reverse complement strand
GGGATCTTGAAGGTATCACGCTGATGCTTGTTGGTGATGGCGATGTTATGCCCGTAGTGAAAAAACTCATTCAACTAAATCGACTGGAGGACAAGGTGAAAATTTATGGGAGACGTCCTTATATAGAGATGATGCAATTTACTGCTCATGCAGATCTTGGACTTACCCTAGATAAACCACTGAGTAAAAACTACGAATTTTCACTACCAAATAAGGTTTTTGATTACATGCATGCCGGGACTCCTATATTAGCAAGTAAGCTGGTGGAAATTGAACGTGTAATTAAAACACATCATATTGGGAGTATTCTTAGCGAAGTAAGTCCTGCTTCGATTGCCGCTGCCATAAATGAATTAAAAGGGAATCCTGAATTGTTGATGCAACAGAAAGAAGCATGTCGATTGGCTTCTGAAACGGAAAATTGGGAAAATGAACGACGTAAGCTGGAATCACTTATCCACTCAGCTATGACTCATTCTCCTCTCTAGCTCGATTAATCGATATAAATCGAACATCCACAATCGGAAGAATCCTTTCGTAAGCAAAAAGGACAACATCGGCTGAAATACTATACCGAAAGCATGAAACACCAATCGAATGACTTTGGACTCATGAATACTCATGGTCAGCCTTAATAATTTTTGGTGTTGATTGAAGCTATCATCTTGAAGTTTTTGTGAAATCCGCCACAAATTGGAAACTGCATCCTTTGTTTTTAACAGGAACTCGTGATTCTCAACTAAATCATCATTCTTGATGGGATTATCAATGTGGTGACAAACGACTCCTTTTGTATAGAGCTGAAATCCAAAAAGCGTATCCTCATGTCCATAACTTGTAATGGATTCATCGAATGGATTCTCTTCAAAAATGGACTTTCTTACAATGAAATTATTTGATTTGAATCCACTTGCCCGATCCGCAATGCGCTCCTCTGTCGTTTTACTTTCTCTTTTACGGCTATACTCCCAGCGCAACATTTGTGAGCGAGATGGTCTTGATGTCGTTTCTTCTCGTCCGCCAACGAGCAAATCAATCGAATGATCATTTATGAACTGAAGGTATTTCTGAATGAAATCTTTTCGATGAACAATAGAATCCCCATCTAGAAAGAGTAAGTGCGTTCCCTTTACAAAGGGTATAAACGCATTTCGAATTTTTGACCTGCCAATATTAACCGGTAACTCTTGATAGTCGCTGAATGCCCCAACGCTTCTATTTATTTCCTTAAAACTAACATCGGAAGCATCGTCCAAAAATAGGAGTTCAACTTCCGATGAAAATGCTTGAATTTGTCGATGTAGTTCTGTCGCAAGTGGACGAATATCTGTATTATAGACAGGAATGCAAATCGACAGAATCATCTGAATGAATTTATGCCATTGTATTTGGTGTACCAAAATTCATTGGCGGGAATCCAGCCTGTGGATCATCAATAACCCCGAAATTTTGTTCGTATTTTTGAATGTTATCTGACAATGCTTGTAAAAATCGTTTTGCATTTTGTGGTGTCATCAACACGCGAGAGCGAACTTTCCCTTTCGGCATTCCAGGCATAATTTGCACGAAGTCGCAAACCACCTCTGCGGGTGAATGAGTGATGATCGCTAAATTCGAATAAATACCTAAAGCTACGTCTTCAGATAGTTCGATGTTCATGTGGTTTTCTTCGTTTTCCATTTTTTCCTTATTAAATCGTTTGTTCTTTTTCTTCAAAGATAATTCCGAATGTTTCCAATTCTTCTAATATTGGCTCATACACATCTTTATTCACCGGCAAAGTAACTCCTTTTTCTTTTATCTCACCGGCTAAAATTAATTTCGCTACAATCGCAACGGGTAGCCCAACCGTGTTTGACATGGCTGTAAACACTTCATCTGTTCCTAAAACCACAAGTGAAGAACTGATTTTCTTTTGTTGCTCATTTATCTGGTATTCAAACTCATGATACATGACTAACATGTCTTTATCTCCGGGCTCCAACTTCCATTTTGGCTCTAGCAATTGCTGCAATAACTTGGCCGGACTCGCATTTTCTATGCCATAGGTAAATGAATCATCGAAAATCCCCATGCTTTCAAATTGATCAAATAAATAAGCGTTTTCCTCCCCAAGCACCTTTTTAAATTTATCCTCCACAGTTGTATGTAATTCGTAGGGTAAAAAAGCATTTAAAAATGATCTCGGTGTTAGGGTTTCTGAATTGGTCATCGCGTACGAATCATCGGTCATTCCTAATTGAATGAAAACATCCCAACCTTGACAATAATTTGGGCGACGCAAGGTTCCTCGGTAAATTGTTGGAATTCCTTCAATGCCATATGTTGAGGAATAAATGAGTGAATTACGGTTGGCATATCCATCAAACTCACCATAAGGTGGGATTTCAAAACGATCTAACTTTTTGAAAAGTTGTGAATATGGGATGTACTTGTATTCATTGTTATCCATGTATAAAGCTGCGGGACCTTGTCCAGCAACTATCACATTTCGTGGATTCCAGGTGAATTTGTAATGCCATGGATTGTTATCCGATTCAGGCGCCAATAATCCACCGCAAAAAGACTTGAAACTAGTTAATGTACCGCCAATTGCTTTAATGTGATCGATTACTTTTTTTGCACTCATGTGGTCGATTCCTGGATCCACACCGATCTCATTCATGATGACGATTCCAGCCTGTTTTGCCTCTTCGTTCAAGGCGCGCATTTCTGGAGAAATGTACGATGGCGTGATTAAATCTGTGTGTAGTTCAATGCAATCCTTCGCCACTTCCACGTGAAAAATCGCTGGCAACATAGAAATCACTAAATCAGCATGCGCAATGGCTGGCTTGCGTTCCTTTGAATCCAATGCGTTAAACGAAAGTGCTTCTGCATTTGGATGTCCATTGATTTTCTTCTTCACTAAATCAATGTTCTGATCCACAATTTTCACGTGCCAATTTTCAGCTTCTGAATGAGCTAATAAATATCTGATCAATGATGAAGCAGACATCCCTGCTCCTAATATTAATATGGTCTTCATTCCTTTCTTTACTTTATCCTCACTGGACCTTCGACAAATTTATAAAAATGTTTGGACGCGCTGATTTTCCTACTTGTCTTTTATTAACAAGAATTTCAGCGGGACTGCCAATCGATTTCCCCAAGACACCTCATCATGTCCTGTTTTATCCCAAACAAGGGTCAAATAATTTGGTCCGGTTTCGTACCCTCCCTTCATAAGCGTAGTTAATAAAACTTCGTGATATGGGCCATAATACGCATCCAAGGTTTCTGTTCCGCGATCTAAGTAGATCTTTGCTTTTCTTGGCGATGGAAGTGTTTTACGTAAATAATTATTGAAAGGAAGGGCCAATTGATTCATCGCATCATCTCCGGTCATTTTAAGGTTTATCATCGGTGTATGTATGGACAAACAGGCAGCTCCTCCGAATGTCTTGGGCTTTTGTGTTAAACCATAAAGTGAAATTAATCCACCCATACTAGAACCAATTAAGAAACGATCACTGCTTCTATGACTTACCGGAAAATGATCTTCAACGAATGGTATCAGTTTTTTAGTCATCCAATCAAGGTAATGGTCAGCTCTCAATTCGCCATTCCAAAGAGATGACGTTAGTTTTGAAACATACGCCGTATCCATATATTGCGCCGCTTGCTGCGGGAAAAACTCAGCATAACGATTTGGTGGATCATTGTAAATTCCTACAACAATAAATGGACGTGTAATTCCATTAGAAATCAAACTATCTGCTGTTTCATCGACTCTCCATTCTTTTTTGTTCCAAGTAGTCGTTGAATCAAATAGCATTTGTCCGTCGTGCATGTAAATGGTTGCATACTCCACCTTGAGATTATAATTGGCTGGCAACCAGACAACCACTTGACGAGTGGTGGAATCGCTAAAGGGTAGTTTGAAACTTTCCAGTGTGCCACATGATGCCTTTTGATCATTCGGTGCATGCCAAAATCTTTTACTTTTTTGAGCATAAATTGAATAGGAACTTAAAAGAAAGAGAATCAAAAAGCTTAAGAATTGTTTCATTTGAATCCAGTGAAGAAAATATTTAACAAGAATACTTCTTTCCTATCAAGAATCAAACGGACAAGTCGTATTTTTGCAGTAAATTTTTGCATATGCTGAATAAACTGCTTGCTTCCCTTTTTTCGATGCGCATGATGACCGTTGGATTATTACTTTTTCTAGTTGGAATCGGTGCCGCAACATTCATTGAATCTATTTACGGTATTCAAAGTGCAAAAATTATCATTTACAATGCAACTTGGTTTGAAATCCTTCTTGTTTACCTATCCCTAAATTTAATTTCTAACATCTTTAAATACAAGATGTTTCGTCGTGAAAAAATCGCAACATTGTTGTTTCACTTGTCTTTTTTAGTCATCATTTTTGGTGCGGCAATCACGCGCTACGTGAGTTTTGAAGGACAAATGGTTATTAAAGAGGGGGCATCCTCTGATTTCATCTACACGGCTGTACCGCATGTACTTGTGCACATGCAAGATTTGGCCAGTGGAAAAACAAAAACGGAAGCGCACAAATGTTACTTGTCCGAAGTAACCAACAACGATTTCACCTATTCAACGGATTTTCAAAATAAAAACATTGAAGTCAGTTACGTGAACTTTCAATCGAAGATGATTGACTCATTAGTAGTTCGACAAGCGTTCAAAGAAACATCTTTGGAATTAATTACGGATGGAATGAAGTCAAATTTCCTGACTGAAAATGACTTTTTCATGGTCGGAATGGTTCCCCTGTCTTTTGGACCAGAACCAAAGTCTCCCGGAATGCAGGTTCGCAAAAAAGGAGATAGTTTGCAAATCAAAACAGCTGTTCCATTGACTTATTTGCCGATGTCAGAAATGAGAAAAGCACGTCAAAGCGGTGCCAATGTTCCTGATTCTTTGTTTACAAATGTTCCATTAAATACATGGGTGGAATTCAAAACAACAACATTGTATCATTGCGGGGACCAGCAGTTTGTATTCAAACGACCATTGAATCATGCGAAAAAAGTGCTCATGCCATCTGGTAAAAAAAATGTGGGTTCCGACTATTTAACAGTTCGTGTGAGCGACGGAAAAGCAAGTAAAGTCATTCAAATTGAAGGTGGAATTGGTGCAATTCCAACACCGGTTCGTTTTGCCATGAATAATATCATGTACCAACTTGAATACGGATCCATTCGCAAACCAATTGACTTTCAAGTATTTTGCAACGATTTTAAATTGGATAAATACCCAGGAAGTGAATCTCCTTCATCTTTCTCAAGTGAATTAACATTAATTGATTCAAAAAGAAAGGTTAAAATGGACCGAAAAGTTTTCATGAACAATGTTATGGATTACGATGGATATCGATTCTTCCAATCTTCTTACGAACTAGACAATCCTTCAACACCTGAAAATGAAGAAGGAACAGTATTAAGTGTGAACCACGATTGGTGGGGTACCAACATTACCTATCTAGGATATCTACTGATGAGTATAGGGATGCTGATGTCCTTGTTTGCTCCAGTTGGGCGCTTCCGAGAATTAAACGACAAAATGAAGAAGTTGAAAGCAAAACGTGCTAGCATAAACGCTTTAAGTTTAATGATTGGACTACTTTCATTTCATACGGTTTCATACGCACAAGATCATGCGCATGGAGCAAACCCAGCTGCGAAAATATTCAGAGTCATGTCCGAAGAACATTCGGAAAAAGTTGCTTCGCTTTTGGTACAGGACTACGAAGGACGCATCTCTCCCATGCATACTTTGTGTGATCAATTGCTTCGTAAAATAAATCGTTCCAACCACTACAAAGAATACAATGCGGTACAAACCATCATGAGTATTCAAATGTATCCTCAGTATTGGATTAATCAAAAAATTGTGCAGGTCCCAAGTAATTTACGAGCTCCATTGAAATTAGGTGAATACGCAAGTGTTATGGAACTTGTGGATCAACAAACACAAGAATTCAAATGGTTAAAGGAATATAAAATTGCGCACCAACGATTGGAATCGCAACGCAATGAATTCGACAAAAAACTCATTAAATTAAATGAGAAATTCGAAGTGATTCAAGGTGTCATCATGTGGAAATACTTACGTGTGGTTCCTAAAAAAGGTGATGCGAATCACACGTGGTACATTCCTTTTCAAGTTGATACGGCTGCATCACTACAGGTGTTAAGCTACATTTCTCTTTTGGATGAAGGTGCGAAAAAAAATAATTTTAGCAAGGCTGAAAGTGTCCTTAAAAAAGTGAAAGCACATCAACGAAAAGTCAGTTCGGATGTCGTACCAACTAAGTCTGCCGTCAGCATAGAAATATCCTATAACAAAATGGAGATCTTCAAACACTCCTACCAACTGTTATTATCCCTTGGATTTTTGCTCTTGATCGTTTCGTTTATTGGAATTTTTAAATCGGCAGCATCGCGTTTTTCGAAAGTTCAAAAATGGATGAATCGCATCATCATTGGATTCATGGTTGTGACCTTCCTCTACCTTGCCGCAGGACTCGGAATGCGCTGGGTGATTTCTGGCCATGCTCCATGGAGTAATGGTTATGAGGCTGTTGTATTCATCGCTTGGGTAACCATGATTGCTGGATTTAGCTTTACCCGAAAAAACATTGTCATCCTCGCTGGAACAGCCATTCTTGCTTCTTTGATGATCTTTGTGACCGAATTAAGTCTTTTCGATCCTGAAATCACGCCACTCGTACCGGTATTGAAATCATATTGGTTAAAAATTCACGTTGCCATCATTACTGGAAGCTATGGTTTTCTTGGATTAGCCGCTATTTTAGGATTGCTGAACTTGATTCTGTACACGGTTCGTAACGAGAAAAATAAAGAGATTGTCACCATCAATATTAATGAATTAACTTACGTTTCTGAAATGACCATGACCATCGGACTCTTTATGTTAACTATTGGTACATTCCTAGGTGGAATTTGGGCTAATGAGTCTTGGGGACGCTATTGGGGATGGGACCCCAAAGAAACGTGGGCGCTTGTTTCCGTACTTGTTTACGCTGTCATCCTTCACTTGCGTTTCATTCCGAAATTAAACGGGAAATTCTTATTCAATGTCATGTCCTTCTGGGGATATTCAGCTATCTTGTTTACCTTCTTCGGCGTTAACTTCATGTTGGTCGGTCTCCATTCTTACGCGAATGGAGACGGACTGGGTAAGTTTCCAACATGGTTGAGTTTGACAATTTTATTCTTTGTAGGATTCACTGCATTTGCTTCTTTCCGAAACAAATCCTTAGAACGAAAGTCTAAAAAAGATCTTTTATCCGAATGATTTCAGAACGCATACTTCATGAGGATAATCATGTGATTGTCATCAATAAAATGGCATCTGAGATTGTTCAAGGGGATAAGACGGGTGATCAAACAATGCCCGATGAAATCAAGGCGTATTTAAAGGAAAAATACCAAAAACCTGGTAACGTTTTCTGCGGTGTTGTGCATCGTTTGGATCGTCCTACAAGTGGCGCGTTGGTTTTCGCTCGAACAAGCAAAGCCTTGGAACGATTAAATGCGCAATTTCGCGACAAAGAAACCAATAAAATCTATTGGGCGATTGTTGAAACGGCGCCTGAAAAACCGAATGGTCGATTGGTTCATCATTTAAAAAAGAACGAAGCTCAAAATAAAAGTTATCCAGTAAACGCCAGTGTTGCAGGTTCTAAGGAAGCGATCCTATCCTACCGTAAATTAGCATCCGGAGATCGTTACCATTTATTGGAAATCACTTTGGAAACAGGACGCCATCATCAAATTCGCGTTCAGTTAAGTTCCATCGGATGCATCATCAAAGGAGATGTCAAATATGGCGCGAAACGTTCCAATCCTGACGGATCTATCTGTTTGCATGCGCGTTACTTGAAATTCACTCATCCTACATCAAAGGAAGAAGTTTCTGTCGTTGCGCCTGTTCCATCGGACCGACTTTGGCAAGAAATTACGAAGGGTTTGTAAACCACTTCTTGCGCCAAAACTGAGCTAATTTTACCAAAAGAATCAAGGCTGGCACTTCAACAAGTGGACCAACAACTCCCGCAAATGCTTCTCCGGAATGAAGTCCAAACACGCCAATAGAAACAGCAATCGCCAATTCGAAATTATTACCAGAGGCCGTAAATGACAGTGCCGCTGTATCTGAGTAACTTGCTCCCATCCATCGTGCAGTCAAAAACATAAGAACAAACATAACAACGAAGTAAATGACAAGTGGAATCGCAATCGTCAAAACATCCATGGGAATAGACAACATCATTTTTCCCTTTAAACTGAACATCACCACAATAGTAAACAACAAAGAAATTAAGGTAATTGGCGAAACGAAAGGGATAAACCGTTTCGTAAACCACTCCTCCCCTTTTTGTTTGATGAGTAATGATCTACTGAGAACCGCACACACAAATGGGATACCTAAATAAACACCAACTGTTTGGGCAATTTCGAGCATCGAGATGTTTAAATGCAGTCCTTTGACACCGAAGTACGGCAACACGATTTCCAAATAAAAATACGCATAGGAAGAAAAGAAAAACACTTGAAGCAAGCTATTGATTCCAACCAATCCTGCGACTAGTTCACGATTCCCATCCGCCAATTCGTTCCAAACAATGACCATTGCGATACATGGTGCAAGTCCAATAACAATTAATCCAGTCATGTATTCCGGATAGGCTTTGAGGAATAAAACGGACAACAAAAACATCAAGAATGGACCAACAATCCAAGTAATGAAAAAGGAAACCAATAATAGCTTTGGTTTGGAAAGAATGCTGGGTATTTTAGAAAACTGCACCTTGGTTAAAGGTGGATACATCATCAAGATGAGTCCGATGGCTAATGGAATTTTCGTAGTTCCATAAGAAAGTGCATCCAATTTTTGATCCATATTTGGAACAATGTTTCCGATCAAAATCCCAAAGAGCATGGCTAGAAAAATCCACAAAGTGAGGTAACGATCTAAAAATGAAAGTTGTTTTACATTCGATTGGGTCGACATAATTAATGGGTTAAACGTGAAAAAACATAAAAGATTTCTCTGGCTATTTGATGAACACGGACCAAGTACATTTCCGATTCTTGCGCTGTACCGTCAAATGCTTTTGGATCGTCGTATGGTAGTCCAATTCTGAAATCTGCACCAACAACAAACGGACAATTTTGCTCTGCGTGCGTGCACGTCATGATTGCCGCGAAATGTTCTTTGGGATTCCCTTCATCTTCGATGAGTTTAGAATACGCATCCAATGAATGGGTGGGATTCCATGAAACAAAATAATGAGGATTTGAACTCTTGTCAGTTATCTGAATCTCCATCCCTATCGAACGAAGTGCTTTTATCGCATTTGGATGAAACGCAGTTACTTCTGTGCCCGCAGAAAATGTTTGAATGCCTGGTACCTGATAAAAGTCAGCAGCCAACGCACAAAGTATCTGTCCGAAATGACTTCTTCTCGAATTGTGGGTACAGATGAACATCAAAAAAGATTCCTTGTCTATGTTTTGATTTCCTTGAATATAGGAAGTCAATTTGTCGAGCAATAATTTACGATCCGCTGGAATCTGATCAAATTGAAGAATGATTTCTTCTGAAAACTGAGTCAACTTTGTATTCATAATGCTCGATTTAACAACAACCTCCTCCAGGTGTACATGTTGATTTTGTCGATGGAGTCAATTCCACCAAACTAATCTTCTGTTTTGAAGGTGGAATACCGCATTTATCTTCTGCCAAACAAGCGGTAGTAGTGGAAAGCAATTCGAAAGAAGTCCCATTCCATGCAAGTTGGTATTTTCCAATGGTCGATCCTTGGTATTCAACTTCAATCTCCTCATCGGGTAAGTTCAAGGTTCGCTCGGACAATTCAATGATTTTCATCAATTTCTCGGCCTGAAGACGATGATCAAAGTCTTCCGCCTCCCATAACTGAAAACAAATGCGGTCTTCTAATCGTGTCGTTCCACCGCAATCAATAAATCGTTTTTGAACGTGTCCAACTTCCGTAATGTGGTAATGTGCCGGAACCGTAGATCCATTTGGTAATTGAAACGACACCGTTGTCATTCCTGTCAAGTTTGCTTTAAATTCACTTAATTTCATTGCTTCTTTTTTTAACAACATGTTGAATTCTGATCGTATTTTAGGGACGCCATAAATGATTCTATTTCACTGAGTCTTTCAAGATTCAAGCAATAACAAATACTCGTGCCTGAAACACTTCCTTGGATAATTCCAGCGTTTTTCAATTCCTTTAAATGTTGCGAAATGGTCGGCTGTGCGAGTGGAAGTTCATTTACTAAATCCGTGCAAATGCATTTTTCCTGCGTTCGCAAAAATTGAATAATGGCAATCCGTGCAGGATGTCCCATTGCCTTAAATAGTGAGGCCAATTCGTTCACTTCTTCACTAAAACCTTCGCTTTTCGTCGTTCCCATGGCTTACAATATCGTTATATTGCAATATTACGATATTATAGCAAATGTAGCGAAGATTTTGTCGGGAAATTAGGCGCGAAAGATTTTTGCAAATGTTTTACAGATAATGACAAGGTCCTGACTCAGCGATGGATTGGCTAAATATTTTTCATTTAACCTAATCTTTTCCGGCATTATCTCTTGAGTGTATGTTTGCTGCGGATTGTCTGATTTCGCCAAAAGTTCATTTTCATGAAAATATGCCAAGGAGGCCAAATCGGTAATTCCTGGTTTTACTTGAAGGATTTTTCGTTGAGATTCCGAGTATAAATCGACGTATTCCTGAACCTCCGGACGCGGACCAACAATGCTCATGTCACCTTTCAGCACATTGATAAATTGAGGAAACTCATCCATTTTGTACTTGCGCAAATAGTAACCTGCTTTTGTAATGCGTGTGTCACGAGATCCGACGGTTATTCTGCCCTGCGACTCCGCATCGACATACATGCTACGAAATTTCAAGAGACGAAAAGAGACACCTTTCTTACCTACTCGATTTTGCGCAAAGAAAATTCCCCCGGGAGATTCAAATGCAATCCAAAAGGAAAGAATAATTCCAAGCGGAAGAAAACAAATCAATACAATCAAGGCGAAAATGATGTCAAATAATCTTTTCATGCGTAACTTCACATTTGGTACAAAACTAATTTTTTTTCCTCAGCATGGCACAGGAACTGCAAGAACAAGTGAAACATGCACTCGTTGATCTGTCTTTTCGAACGGACACCTTGGCACAATTGGCAAAGGATTTTCAACGTTGCGGCTTAACCCTAGACTCATCACAGGTTAACAATTTACTCTCGTCGATTGAGTCCTGTATTAAAAACGTTTCAAACACCCAACTTCAGCAATTAATTTACCTCATCGATATTCCTGAATCTATTTTCATTTCACTTTCGAGAAAAGAATCCTTTCACCAAGAATTAAGCGAAGCAATTTTGATGAGAGAAGCATTAAAAGTATATTTACGAAATAAATTTAGCGTACAATGAATACACACAAAGCCTCCATGGATAACTTGACAAAAGGACTGACAATTGGTGTGAGTATCCTCTTGCTTTTATCCGGATTTGTACCCATTTTAACAAGTGAATTTCAATTTTCTAATGTAATTACTCCTGGTCCCTTTTATGTGATGCCATTTGCATTTATCATCATAATCGTTATCACTTACGGCTACAGTCCAAAAGGATACGCTTTTGAAGATAGGAAATTGGTTATTTACCGTCCATTTCAAAACAAGTTTTATGCAACAGAGGATATACTTAATGTTTCATTTGTAGATCGAAAAGAACTTAAAAATTCGCTGCGCGTTTTTGGTGTTGGAGGCTTGTTCGGTTACTTTGGCTTATTTCGAAACAGTCGCTATGGAACCATGATTTGGTATGCTACACGACGTGATCAATTTGTGGTCATCGAACGTTCCAATGGTAAGACAATTGTCCTCAGCCCAAACGACCCGAATTCATTTGTTTCAGAATGGAATGAAACAAAATCACGTTAAATCACAGAAAGAAGTCGTTTTCACGTTCTGCATTGTTTATCATCTCGTTTGATTTATTAAATTTGTATCTAAATTAATGAGTATGAATTTCATTGCCTCCAGCACAAGTCTTTTAAAACATCTTCAAAGTATTTCAGGTGTACTGAATACAAGCAATACCCTGCCGATTTTAGATAACTTTCTATTTGAAATCACCAACGGTCAATTGACAGCGTCTGCTTCAGATTTAGAAACGACCATGGTGACAAAATTGGACGTTCATTCAGAAGAGGATGGTAAAATTGCCATTCCTGCAAAATTGTTATTGGATGTATTAAAAAGCTTGCCAGACCAACCTTGTACCTTCAAAGTCAACGCAAGTAATTACCAAATTGAAATTGCCTACGATAATGGGAAATCAAGAATGGTTGGATTCAATGGAGATGAATTCCCGAAAATCCCAGAATTAGCGGGTAAAAGTGCCATTAAATTATCTGGAGATCTCCTTTCTCGTGCGATCAATAAAACCTTGTTTGCTTCTGGAAACGATGACCTTCGTCCTGTAATGAGCGGCGTTTTCTGTCAGTTCTCTGCTAGCGAAATCACTTTTGTTGCAACAGATGCACACAAACTTGTTCGTTTCAGAAGAACCGATGCGGAAGCAAGCGGAAGTTCAGCTTTCATTCTGCCGAAGAAACCTTTGAACATGTTGAAATCGAACCTTCGTGGTGATGAAGCTGTTTTATTAGAATACAACGAATCTAACGCTGTTTTCACGTTTAACGACCTCATTTTAGTGTGTCGCTTAATCGATGGAAAATACCCGAATTACGAAGCCGTGATTCCCAAAGAAAATCCAAATGTTTTGACAATTGATCGTTCTCAATTGCTTTCATCCATTAAACGTGTGTCGATTTTTTCGAATAAAACAACACATCAAATTAAATTGAAGTTAGCTGGTTCGGAACTTTCGTTGTTTGCTGAAGACATCGACTTTGCAAACGAAGCAAGTGAGCGTCTGACTTGTAACTACGATGGTGATGATTTAGAAATCGGATTCAACTCGCGTTTCCTAATGGAGATGTTGAACAATTTGGATTCAGATGAAATCAAATTATCAATGAGTGAGCCAAGTCGCGCTGGCATCTTAACTCCCGCTATTCCGGCAAATGAACACGAAGACATTTTAATGCTCGTGATGCCAGTGATGCTCAACCGTTAATCCATCCTTTCATACATGCCTCAAGGACTGAGCAATATTCGTAATTTATCCTTGAAGGAACTTAAGGAAGAATTTGTCGCTAAAAATGAGAAAACGTTTCGTGCCAAACAAGTCTATGAATGGTTATGGAAAAAAAATGCGGCTACCTTTGAAGAAATGACCAATGTGAGTAAAGAACTCAGGGATATGTTGCAACAACATTATTTCATTGATCATATTCAATTACAAGATCAGCAAATCAGCAAGGATAAGACCATCAAATGTGCGTTTACAATTGAAGAAGGAAAAGTGGTGGAAGGAGTACTCATTCCAACAAAATCACGAACCACGGCTTGTATTTCATCGCAAGTTGGATGCAGCTTGTCCTGTACCTTTTGTGCAACAGGGAGATTGAAATTACTCCGAAATTTAAGTGCTGGTGAAATTGTTGACCAAGTTGTCTATTTAAAAAATCAAGCAGAAGAACGATACGGACAAAACCTGACCAATATTGTGTACATGGGAATGGGGGAGCCGTTGTTAAACTATAAGAATGTTCTTCAATCCATTGACCGTCTTTGCAGCGATGATGGACTTGGAATCTCTCCGAAACGCATTACCGTATCCACTGCTGGAATCGCAAAAATGATTCGTAAACTTGGTGACGACGATGTCAAATTCAATTTGGCACTTTCCCTCCACGCCGCAAACGATACGAAACGCGATAAAATCATGGAGATTAACGAGTCCAATAACCTTTCTGAGTTATCAGAGGCTCTGGAATATTTCTATGAAAAAACAGGGTCAAGAGTCACCTTTGAATACATCATCTTTAAAGACTTTAACGATGAAATCGAAGATGCGCGTGAACTAGCAAACTTTGCGAAATGTGTCCCGTGTAAAATCAACATTATAGAATATAATCCGATTGAAAACGGTGAATTCGAACAAGCAGATGCACGCAAAGTGGATGCCTTCGCTGCCTTTTTAGAATCGAAAAACCTCATCGTAAATGTGAGACGTAGCCGCGGAAAAGATATCGATGCCGCTTGCGGACAACTTGCGAATAAAAACAAAGCCATACAGAAGGATGAACGTATTCTGAAGTAACATACAGATTAGACAATCGTCCTGCTTATTGAAATCCATTTGCTATGATCAAAGTATCACACCTCCGAAAGGAATTTGAATTAAGTCGCCAACAAAAGAAAGAACTTAATACAACTGCTGACAGTGCTCTTGCTGTTGACGACCTAAGTTTTGAGTGTCAACCTGGTAAAGTTTTTTCACTGCTTGGACCTAATGGAGCTGGAAAAACAACCACACTTCGCATGCTTTCAACGATTTTATCACCCACTTCAGGTAGCATTGAAATTGCGGGTGTTGACGCCGTAAAATATCCGCAAGAGGCTCGTTCAAAAATTGGATTTTTAACCGGATCAACTGGACTTTATGCACGCTTGACTCCCCTCGAAATTATCGATTATTTCGCTGCTCTTTATCAAGTTCCCACAAAGGAAAGAGAAGAACGTAAAAAATACCTATTCGATTTATTGAACATGAATGATTTTCTTCAAAAGCGCATCGGTAAGTTAAGTACGGGAATGAAACAAAAGGTTTCCATTTGCCGCACGATGATTCATAATCCAGAAGTGGTGATTTTCGATGAACCAACAAGTGGACTCGACGTCATCACAGCGGAAAACATCATCAAACTGATTCGTGATTGCAAAGACCAAGGAAAAACAGTGATTTTCTCCAGTCACATCATGAGCGAAGTTGATTTGTTATGCGACGAACTAGCGATTGTTCACAAAGGACAACTTAAATACAATGGACCCATGACCGGTTTTCGTCAAAACATGGAAGCTAGTAATCTAACGGAAGAATTCATCCGTATTGTTCAACGTTAATACATTCCTCATGATTTTTACCATATTTAAAAAAGAACTCATCGACACCTTACGTGACAAACGCACCATGCGTACGATGCTACTCATTCCCTTACTTGTATTTCCTATAACCCTAACTTTGTTCGTCAATGTTTCCTCATCTTTTGAGAAAAAAGCAAGTGAAGAGAAATTAAGAATTGGCGTTTTGGGCGATCTAAGTGCCAAATATTGGAATCAACTCCAAGAAATGCCCGATGGATTAGGGAAAAAGGAATTGAAAAGTTTTGAAGATTCTGCTGCACTAACAAAAGCAATTGAACAAGGAGAAATTCAACTTGGACTCATCGTGCCAAAAAACGAAGGAGAATTGGCACGAACGAAAAAAACCATTCCATTAATTTGGTTGTTTGACGCGTCCGAAGTTGGAAGACAAGAACGAGCGGAGTCATACATGAACGTGATTTCAAATAATGCGGAATCTGTACGATTAAAAGAACTAGGCGTGGATGCTGAAAAACTTCATCCACTTGTTCCCGTTTACCAGAATTGTGCGAGCGACAAAAAAATGATCGGACAACTCGCTGGTGGTATTCTACCCTACATCTTCATCGCGTTTGGATTTATCGGCTGCATGTATCCAGCTATTGATTTATTCACGGGAGAAAAAGAACGTGGAACCATCGAAACCTTGCTAACGACTCCTGTCTCTAGATGGCAAATATTAGTAGGTAAAATGATGGTTGTCGTCACCTCTGGAATGTTGGCAGCAAGTTGTGCACTCCTGGGATTATTCGTCTCCATTGAGTTTTTAGACATCGTTCACAACAAAGAGATTTTAGACATCGTTCATGGAATTCTAACGCCATCGTTTATCATTGCCATGTTTAGCTTACTTTTCCCACTGGTAGTCTTTTTTGCTGGCGCCATGATTCCAATTGCTGTGTATGCAAAATCATTTAAAGAAGCACAAAGCATCATAACACCGCTAAACTTTGTGATGGTCCTTCCTGCCATGGTTGGATTTTTTCCAGGAATTGAATTAAACGCCATCACAGCTGCAATTCCAGTGGTGAACATTGTTCTTTCCACAAAAGAATTGATCTCCGGAACATTATCCGTTGGATACTATTGCATTAGTTTGGGAGTCATGTTGCTTCTAGCAACTCTTTCGGTGATTGTTTCTTACCGTCAATTTGGGAACGA
>JBILRU010000037.1:0-17551 GCA_044372485.1 Crocinitomicaceae bacterium | reverse complement strand
CTAATTATTTAATTCTCTGTTCTTAGTGTTGAACGATGAATTTACGTGTTTCAACAGTTGATCCGTTTGTAAGGATTACTGTGTAGATTCCGTTTGATAAAGCTGCAGTATTGAATGCTGTAGCAACACCATTTACTGTTTGATTAGCAACAACTTTTCCAGTTAAGTCAATGATTTCAATTGAACCTTCAGTGATGTTACTTTCAATTGTTACCACATCAGAAGATGGGTTCGGGTAAACAGAAAGAGATGAAGTTGAAGTGTTTTCTGACAATCCAACTGAAGCGTCATCAGTGAAACGAACCATGATTGCTCCTGGGCTTGATAAACTGAAAGGATCAGTATCTAAAGCTCCACTTACATAACCTAGTACGGAACCTTCGTACGTGTTTTGAGCCATTCCAAAGCGTATTGATGTAGTTCCTCCGGTGTGACAAGCAAGCAATAATATATCGTCTCCGGCTGCTAGACCTAATTGGTTGTTAGTAATTGTTAAACCATCAATCCATTTTAATGAGGACCATGTTGAAGCTGTTGAAGTAACATACTTTCTTTCAGTTTCCGCTAAATATCCATAGCTTGTCCCGTCAAAAAGATATGCTTCTACCCAATATTCTGCGCCAACTGCTGCGGTTGCCTGTGTTGGTAAATAAAGCCTAGCTCCTGTAGTTGTCCAATCATTGAAGATATCCATGATGTTACCGATTTTCAATGGTAAGCCTGTATTACTTGTGACGTTACTGATCGCACCTGTTTCAGTGCCATTGTCGCGAGAGTACTCAGTTGCAGACAACAACATAGAAAGAGATTCGGTGTTGTTTGTTAGATTCGCATCTGTAGGTGTAATGACTGTAGTTAAGTCAATTGTTTTTGTGCCGAGTCCAGTTGGAATGTAAGGTGTTGTAATCGATAAAGTATCTGTAGCAGAAGCATTCATAGAAATGGAAGCACCTGTTTGGTCATAACCACCTGTAGCTGTAGCTTTCATGGCAACTGAAGCTTGAGCCACACCACCATTGTTATTTGCAAGAGCACCAAATGTTAATCCAGGGAACGAAGATTGAGAATCGTCAATAACAAAGTAGTCTAGACCTTGTGTAGTGGATATATCTGTCGCTGCGTACCAATTGTAAACTTGAACGTCATTATCCCAAGCTTGTACAATTCTTACGTTGTCAACACCCCAAAACCAGTCATAATCTCCTGTGTAATGAAAACGAATTTTCACTTGATTAGTCCAGTTTCCAGCTCCGATTGCTGAAGTTATGTTAATTGTTTCCAATTCACCTGCGATACAATTTGTATTTACAGGAACAACTGATTCAGGATTCGCTTCGAATATAGTCCAAGTGGTACCACCGTCGATGGACACCTCCACGAATGTCCCATCATAATAATTTCTGTAATATTCGTTAAAGCACAGGTAAAGAGCGGAATTTCCTGCTGATGTTAAATCGATATTGTTAGAAAATTCAAAATAAGCATCCTGTAGAATACCTCCACCTGCTTCATCTGAGTTGATTAAAGCAAAACTTCCATTTGCCGCAGAAAATGTTGCCGGCCATTGGTAATCAGCTTGTTGACCAGTAACGTTAGCGGGTAAGGAATTCACTACTACCCATCCTGGATTACTTCCAGTTGAATTAGATGAATGACCCGTTCCAAACGTTTGAGTCCAGTTAGTTGCGTTTGTGAAACCGTCAAACCACAATGTGTCACCCTGCGCTTTTTCAATTCCAACAGGAGTTTTTGTTGCTTTCGTAATGAAAGTTCTATCTGCCTTAAAAGATTGCGTATTGCTAATTACTTTTTGCGAAAAGGAATTAGCAGCCACCATTAGGGCAAGAGATAAGTAAATTTTTTTCATAATTAATTAATTTATTGTTTAAGCGAATTTAGTAAAAAATATTTAGTTACAAAGAGTCTGATTTAATAATCACGGTGAAATAAAAATTCAGCAAGTTCCTCTAATTCTTGATAAGAAATGTTGGCAGACAATTTACTCAAGGCATTCATTGCCTGAGTGTAATGTTTAGACATTTCATTTTTACACTGCTCTTGAATAGATAATGATTCAAAAATGGAAATTGTTTGTGTTAATTTCTTGGTTGGATTCTCCTCTCGTTGTAAGGAATCGAGTCTTTCTAGTTGCTCATCTGATGCATTTGTTTTTGCTAAAATGGAAAGCAAGGTTTTCTTATTTGCAAGGACATCTCCTCCAACTTGTTTCCCCACTTTATCTGGATTTCCATATAAGTCTAAGAGATCATCTTGAATTTGGAACGCAATTCCCAGATGCACGCCAAAATCGTACAAAGCTTTGCGGTTTTCAAGGGATGTTTCACCAATAATGGCTCCCATCTCCAAGGCACAGCCTAATAAAACGGATGTTTTTAAGCGGATCATTTCAATGTATTCTTCGCTCGATACATCATTTCTTGTTTCAAAATCCATGTCCATTTGCTGCCCTTCACAAACTTCAATCGCTGTTTTGTTGAATAGTGTTAATAATGCAGGGATAAGGTGTGGTGGATTTTTACAAATTTCTTCGTAAGCTTTTACAAATAGAACGTCACCTGATAGAATGGCAATGTTGGTATTCCATTTCTCATGAACCGTTTGTCTTGCTCTTCTTAATGGAGCATCATCCATAATGTCGTCATGAATGAGGGAAAAATTGTGAAACAATTCCACTGCAAGTGCTGAGGACATACTTTCCTCCACAGATTTATGGAATAACTTCGCTGACATAAGAGTTAACATCGGCCTCATTCGTTTCCCACCTAGGGTCATGAAGTACCGAAGCGGGTCATATAAATTGGGGGGATTTGAGGGGAAAGAAAAAGAGGTAATTTCTTTTTCAATCAGTTTGGTATATGTTTCGAGTGTGTTCATTTCTGTTTTAACAATTGGAGCAAATAAGAACCATATCCGCTTTTAACAAGTGGTTCAGCTATTTGTTTTAGTTGATCTTTGCTAATAAATCCGTTTCGATATGCCACTTCTTCAATACATCCGATTTTAAGTCCTTGACGTTCCTCAATGACTTGAACAAATTGTCCGGCTTGCATTAAGGAAGCAAATGTTCCGGTATCCAACCAAGCTGTCCCGCGATCGAGTACGGCCACTTTCAACTTTCCTTGTCTGAGGTATTCTGCATTGACATCGGTGATTTCATATTCCCCACGTGGAGAGGGTTTCAAATTTTCTGCAATTTCAACGACACTGTTGTCGTAAAAATACAAACCTGGAACAGCGTAATTCGATTTAGGTGTTTTTGGTTTTTCTTCGATGGAAACTGCTTTCATTTCACCATCAAATTCAACAACACCATAACGTTCTGGATCGCTTACGTGATATGCATAAACTACTCCACCTACTGGATTATTGTTTTCTTTCAAAAGTGTGTCCATACCAACGCCATAGAAAATATTATCACCAAGAATCAGCGCTACTTTATCAGTGCCGATGAACGATTTCCCAATAACAAAAGCTTGCGCTAGTCCATTTGGTACTTCTTGAACAGCGTAAGAGAATTGACAACCTAGATTTTGACCATCACCCAATAATTTTTCAAAATGTGGCAGGTCGTGTGGTGTGGAGATGATTAAAATTTCTTTAATACCTGCACTCATCAGAATAGAAAGTGGGTAGTAAATCATAGGCTTGTCGTAAACAGGCATTAATTGCTTGCTGACGGCCAATGTTAGTGGGTGGAGTCTTGTTCCAGAACCTCCCGCTAAGATAATTCCTTTCATAGGTTTGAGTTTAAATTTTTACAACCATCGGAATAAGTCGTCAAACATACGTTTACCCCAAGGCGTACTTCCATAATCCTTTTCAATTTTGATGCGAAGTTCATTCAGAGTGAAGAGTTTGTTTTTACCTACTTCAATCAACATCTCTTCTTTCGTTGGTTTTATTTCTTCTACTTTTTTCGCAAAGTAAATGATGCCACCATCCTCCGTAGCCAAGCCTAGAATCGTTCCCGGAAGTCCACAGAATCCCTCTGGACCAACGGAAGGAACCAATGCGGTTGTGTACCATGCGTAAATTCGCGTGCTATCATTTTTCTGGTAGACCGCTTTGCGACATTCATATCCGCAGATACTTCTTTTGCTGTCAGTGATTCGCCAATTTCGTGTCGGTAAACTATCTTGAACAAAAATATTTTGTCCCATTAATCCAAGTACCGTCATTTGTTTGCCTGACTTCAGGTTTTGATAATAACTATTTTTAGTCGTCATCCAAGCCATATCATCCACACGATCCAACGGAACCGCTTTGAAAATGGATGCACTGTCGGTAAAATACAAGGTGAATAATTCCGTGCGTATTTTATTTTCCTCTGTGACCATTCTTCGCATTCGTTGGTCGGTGAATTTTTTCTCTAGGTTGGTTCTGCGTTCGAACGTAATTTTTCCTGAAGAAATATATTGACTGTTTGCGTTGAATCCCAGGCAAAGAATCAATACAAGTAGTTTAATGCCAGCCTTTAAAGTCATCTTCTTTTGTTTTATTGTTGTTGAATTTGTACGTTAATTTCACCAAGAAATAGCGAGAAATAATTTGCGTGTAATTATCAGTAATGACGTTGCCATTGATTTGACGCTGTAGGTTCAGGTTTTGATTTAAGATATCATTTGCAGAAAGGGCAAGAATGACATTTTCCGTAGGCAAAAAGGCTTTGCTTATTTCGAAATTAATGATGAAGATGTTTCGATTGAATGCTGCGGCTCTACCGGTATTAATTGTATACGTAGCATCTGATTTAATTTGGATGTGATGTGGCAATCTCCATTCACCATCGATAAAATACTTCTGTGTGGCGAATGGTTGATTAGAAATACTAGACAAAGAACTTACCGGATTATTGTATGTGTAAGAGTTTCCTACGGTAATATTCAATGAATCTAGCTTTAACTCGATGTCTAATCCTGCAGTAACGGCTGTTGTTTTCGTTACATTCGCTTGTCCATTAATGAAATTCGTGTACTTGTTGAATGAACCATTAATATTTGGAGCCAAGTCAATTTTACGATTCAAAATGGGGAATCCACCTCCAGCAAATACATTCGCGAAGATATTACCGTCAACATTTTTTGTTTGAGCGACAGTTCGTCCATATTGGTCATACGTTGTAGATGTGGCAAATGCATTGTTTGTTAAACTAGCATTCCCACCTGACCAGAAATAGCGTCCAGATAATGCTTGCCAAACATTGGCATTCAAACGCAAATTGTGAACATAATTTGGTTTTAAGTCAGGATTACCAATTTGAATCCTGTTTGGATTAGTATTATCTTGAACGGGTTGCAAATCGTTAATGGAAGCAGGTGAGGAAGCTGTCGAGTAATTCAAGGAAATACGTTTGCTCATTCCTGGTTTAAATTGGTAGGAGAATTTCGGCAGGAAATTGTTGATGTTTTGATTGGTTACTACAGAAGTAATCAAGTTTGTACTTTGAACATCAATGTTTCTAAAACCGATTCCACCAGTAACTGTGTGCTGACGGTGTTCGAAAATCAACATTCCCGTTCCACGTTGTTGAAGACGCGTATTGTCAAATTGATTGGTGAATAATCCAACTGCTTCTGAGTAATTCCCGCTAGCATCTTTTTCAAACGTTTGTTTGTTTTGATTGGATTTTCCAGATTCCAAAAAATATTCTAATTGGAATTTCCATTTTTTCGCAAATGGTTCTGTATATGTCAGGATTCCGTAGTTCGTTGTATTTGTATTGTCATTGATTTTACTTTGGTCGATGGTATCAGACAAGGCGCCACTTTTCAAGGTATACAAATTACCATCCGATTGATTAGAATTAGCGCTTAGAATATATTTCAACTCTAATTCTCGGTTCACTTTTTTGAATTTTCTTCTTAAAATCGCTTCCGAATTACTACTCATTCCTTTCGAACTATTTGTGTTGCGAACGCCTGTTCCCAAATAAGGGATTGTATTTGGTTTTGTCAAGAAGTTATTTTGACTAAAATTATCGGATTCACCCATATCAACATGTAGGTTTGGACGAAGTTCTAAATACGTAAGCGAATCTAAATTTACTGAATACGTTAAGTTGAAACGATGCGACAAGTTTTTAGAAACATTAGCTGAAGAATCTCTCGTGAAATACGAGCTGTCCTGTTGTAAAAAGTACTCAGATTGACTGCTTGTTACGGCATTTAATCGATTTTCGATATACGAGTAGTTGAATCCAATTTTCCCTGTCTTTCCGATTTTATCGGAATAATAGATTCCTGTTTTCAAGGTTTGAGGGATTCCAGAAGAGTTGTTTCGGCTTGATTGGTCCCACATCGTCATTCCGCTGCTGTTTCGTTCGTTGTCTAGTCCGAATTTATTCATGTCCCCAAATCCAAAGTTTGATTTGGGTGTATTGGATGTTAGCAAGAAAACGGATATTTTTTGTTTCTTATTGAAGTTATTTAACAGGATTTCCGATTCATAAAATGGATTATCGCGAATAATGCCAAAATCCGAAGCGCCAGAAATTTTTCCGAAATACCCTTTCTTGGCACTGTCTTTTAGTTTTAAATCCAATACTTGAATTTTATCGTCTTCACCAATGGCGGCATCTTCGTTTTTCTTTTCGTACACTTGAACGGATTCTACTCCTTTTGCACCCAGATTTCGAGTCGCGATGGTAGGGTCAGAGCCAAAGAATTCATCTCCGTCTACTAATACCTTACTGATTTCTTTTCCTTGCGATGTAATGCTTCCATCATCAGCAACTTTAATTCCAGGAAGTTTCTTTAATAAATCTTCTACTACCGCATTTTGTCCGACGTTAAATGAATCGGCGACATATACCAGCGTATCACCTTTGAAGTAAATCGCATTTCTGTTGGTAAGTACTGTTACCTCGCGAACATTTTGTGTTTTCTGTAATAATTGAATGCGTGGAACTTTGATGTCGTAGTTATCCTGGCTTCCTATAATGTAGAAAGTTCGTGTCTCTAATTTGGGATGTTCGATAATTAACTGAAATGTGTCAATTGAGAATCCAGTTAAAACGAAATTACCTAATTGATTTGTTCGCGTAAAACCTAAAAGAACAGAGTCTTTTAGTCGAAGCGCCATCACAGAAACGTTCTTTAGGGGAACGACATTCGACGTATCGTAAATAACACCACTTAATTTCATTTGTTGGGACCAAGCGGACTGGAATCCGAAAAGGAACATGAAACTAAGAAGAGATAGGTATTTGATCAATTTTGGAGAGGAGGTATTTTTTTTTGTCAAAACGTTCATAATTTGTTGTGTTGTCAATACGCTTAAAAAGGAAAAAAGTTCATTAATTCACCTTCGAGGAATAGTTTAAGTCCACCAACGCTTGAAAAGTAAATCCATCAGGTTCCGTTATTGGTGAAAACTGAACTTCTAAAAGTTCGTTTTTATACTTTTTTTCCCCATTCATTAACTGTTTTAGGATTGGACTTTCTACATTAAACGCCAAGGTACTCGTTTGATTTTCGGTTCCTAAAACGATGAATTTTCTTCCGAAGGCTTCATCAAAACCACGAAATCTGGTTTCAAAATCTCCAATACGTTTAATAACAGCCAATGCATTTCGATGATTTAGTTCTTGTTTATCCGTTTTTTTGAGTTCAGTAAGATCTAATTCCTCTGTTGACGAGTAACGGCTAAACGTGGCAATAACGGCGCCGGTTAAACTATAATAGCTTCGTTGTTCGGAGAAATATGGTTTTTTTAATTCGTAATGATAAACGATTTGACGACTCATTGTTTTGAGTCCATTCAAGAAATAAAAAATGCGTTCCATTTTTTTTCCTGATACCTTGGTTTCATTTTGCAGAAGTTTAACCACCTCCATTTTTTCGTCAATCCAGGCGTATGCCTCCGTTGTATTTCCGTCCGAGTCAGTGTAAAATAAGCTCTGAATCTTGGAGAGTTTTTTGTTGCCATCTATTTTTTGCGCGTATTTTTCAAATACCTCCAGGTTTTTATTTTCTTGAGTAAATGCAATTCTTTTTTTTGAAGAAGGCGTTTCAATGGGTTTTCCTTCTTGGTTCTGACAAGAAAGAAGAAAAAGGATGAAGAAAATATGGAGAAAATGGTGTGAAAAGTGGATTTTCATTTGGCAGAAAAATAATTGCTCCGTGAAATTAAGCAATCATCTTCAATTTGTCATCCTGTATGTAAAATCTTTACGTATCTGATATTGTTTCGTAATTTTGTTAGATGTCAAAAATACTTGCAATTGATTTCGGATTAAAGCGCACAGGTCTTGCGATTACGGATGATCATGCGATTATTTCTAGTCCATTGACAACGGTTGACTCAAGTACTTTAATGGATTTTTTACTGAAACTATTGAGCAAGGAACCCATTTCTACGATTGTACTAGGTTACCCAACTCGATTGGATGGAACTGACACTCATATTACGGAAAATGTTCGCCTATTACAGGAAGCCTTAGTGAAACAATTCCCACAGTGCAGCATTGTTTTACAAGATGAGCGTTTCAGTTCTTCGCGCGCCATGGAAACGATACATCTTGCAGGAAAGAAAAAGCATATGAAACAAAAATCACTTGTGGACAAACTTGCAGCTACCCTGATTTTACAAGATTACCTCTCACAACAATCATTTCAATAAGGAATTCACTAATTTTGCAGCATGATTTTACCTATTGTCGCTTACGGAGACCCAGTTTTAAAAAAAGAAGCTGAGGAAATTGATGAAAAACACCCCGACTTATCAAAGTTGATATCTGACATGTTTGATACGATGTATCACGCAAAAGGAGTTGGACTCGCAGCACCTCAAATTGGCAAAAGTATTCGTTTGTTTATTGTAGATGGAGCGCCATTTGCGGATGAAGAAGATGAAGAACCAGATCCGAGAGCTGCTGGCATTGAAAACTTTAAGAAGGTATTCATCAATCCAATCATTGAAGAGGAATCCGGTGAAAAGTGGTCCTTTCAAGAAGGATGTCTGTCTATTCCTAAAATTCGTGAAAACGTATTTCGTCAAGAGAAAGTACTGATCACGTATTTCGATGAAAATTGGGAATTTCATGAAGAAACATTTGATGGTTATGCAGCAAGAATCATTCAGCATGAATACGACCACATCGAAGGAATTTTATTTACAGATCACCTGTCGCCCTTGAAAAAGAAAATGTTAACAAAACGACTACAAAATATTACCTCTGGGAGAATCGACATCGATTACAAAATGTCTTTTCCCGGCGGTAAAAAACCAAAAATGATATGAAATCAATTTACACGTTATGCATCGTTCTGAGTATTGCCCTTTTTGTTGAATCATGCGGTGGACCAGCGAAAACGGATAAAAAAACGGAATTAAAGACGAGCATAAAGGAAATGGAAGATTCCATTATCGCTATTCAAAAGAATCCAGCGCAAGCCGCTAAAATGCCGAGTTTAACGAATATTGAACTTATCAATCGTTTATTAGCTTATTATCGCGCCTATCCAGATGATTCTTTTTCCGCGGAATGTTTGTTTAAAGTGCACATTAAATACAGTGATTTACAGGCATATGAACAATCGGTTGCCTACGGTGATACTTTGATACAATTGTTCCCGAATTATGCGAATAAGGACTTTTTACTGGAAAGTTTAGCGAGTACGTATGATGTCCTAATCGAACCGCGTAATCCAGAAAAAGTGAAATATTACTACGAACTTTTGTTAAAGGAGAAAATCAAACCAACGAAACGCAGGGATATTGAAAATAGACTCAAATATATTGACATGGACTTTTTTGAGTACAGTCGATTTCAAATGGGATTAAAGATTTAAGTCTGTAAAGAATTTCGGATACGACTTTGCTACGCAAGATGCGTCCGTGAGTTGAATGGAATTTCTAGCGATACACGCAGCTATAGTTGCAGCCATTGCAATACGGTGATCATTGTGTGTGTCGATTTCGCCACCAGCTACTCGACCGTTTCCATTTATGAAAATTTCAGTTGAATCAAGTTGATAAGTCATTTCAAATTTCTCCAAAACCTCACACATGACAGATAGGCGATCTGATTCTTTGTTTTGGAGTCGATTAATCCCGATGATTCTAGAGGTTCCATTTGCGGCACATGCCAGTATGACTAGAATGGGAAATAAATCTGGACAATCTGAAATGTTAGTTTCAAATGGCGAGTTTGTCTTGGATTGGTGAATGAAAAGCACATCGTCCTTCCAGGTCATTGTCGCACCGAAATCTTGAATTACTTGAAGGATTTGTCGATCTGCTTGAAGCGAGTGCTTGTTCAATCCATGCAGTTCAAGCTTTCCTGAAATTGCAGCGCCAACTATTGGATTCGCTGCGCCGCTCCAATCTCCCTCGATATGGACTTCATTCTTTTCAATGAGTTGATTTCCAGGAATATGATAACTGTCTTCATTCACCGCCTGTAGGACAATGCCAAAATCACGCATGCGAGCAATGGTCATTTCCAAATAGGGTTTGCTTTTTAGTGATTCAATGGAGACGAAAGAATCTTGCTCTAGAAAAGGAGCGAGTAAAAATAAGCCGCTGATTGCTTGGGAACCTGCTTCTCCATTTACGGTAATATGTTTAAAGTTGGCAGTACCTCTTATGTTTATAGGCAATTTTGCCCCATTCGACTCAACAGTAAAGCCAATTTGCTGAAGAATGTGACACAATTGCGAATGGTCGCGTTGAAGGATGCTACCTGTTCCATCCAGGGTTAGTTTTTTCGTGAACGCCATTGCAACAAATGCTAAAGTCCGAAGGGCAAATCCACTTTCTTGGACATTCAGGCTTATGCTTTCTCTTAGTTCAACTGTTGCGGGATGAACCGTTGAAGTTTCATTGTCGTACCTCGCGCCTAACTCTTGAATACAGGCCAACATTGCCGAGATATCTTCCGATTGATCTAAGCCAATCAGTTTAGTTGGTTTATTCGCGAGAGCGGCAAGAATCAAACAGCGTTGCGCATCACTTTTGGAAGCGTTGGAGTGAATAACATGTTGAACCTGAAATGGATTAATCTCGGTCATCTTTTGATAAAATGTCAGATTGAATACGAATAGAGTCCTGATGAATCAATTTGAAAAGTTGCGTTACAAATTCTTCTGAAATTCCTTCTGAACTTGCTTTTAAGACATTGTTTCGGAGTGCTTCTTCCCATCTGTTTGATTGCAGAATGACATGGTTTTTGTCCTTCTTGAATTCCCCAATCTGTTCTGAAATACGCATTCGGTTTTTCAATAACTGAATGATAGATTCATCGGTTTGTGTCAATTGCTCTCGAAAGGCAAGCATGGCGTCCTCATCGATTGCTGCTCGATTACGAATCGTGAGAGAATTCAATAGATCCTTTAATTCAGCAGGAGTAATCTGTTGTTTGGCGTCGGTCCATGCACGTGAAGGATCAACGTGAGATTCAATCATCAATCCGTCATAATTGAGATCCATCGCTTTTTGAGCCAACGGCATCAGTAAATGTGCTCTTCCTCCGATATGTGAGGGATCACAAATCAAGGGAATCCCTGGCAATTCTTGTTTTAGGTCAATTGGAATTTGCCAATTTGGGTCATTACGGTAAAGTGTTTTTTGGTAAACAGAGAATCCACGATGAATGGCGCTTACATCTTTTATTCCTGCTTTCCAAATGCGTTCAATTGCTCCGATCCAAAGTTTTAAGTCTGGATTCACCGGATTTTTCACCATGACTTTGATGTTTGTCCCTTGAAGTGTTTCCGCAATTTCTTGAACGGTAAATGGATTAACGGTAGAACGAGCTCCGATCCAAATCATATCGAAGTTATTCTTGAGAGCCAATTCGACGTGTTCTGCTTTAGCGACTTCGGTTGCTATCTTCAAACCGTACGTTTCGCGCACTTCACACATCCACGAAATCCCTACATCACCAATTCCTTCGAATTCACCTGGACGTGTTCTTGGTTTCCATATTCCAGCTCGAAAGTAATCAATACCAACTTTGGACAATCCTTGGGCTGTCTCAAGAACTTGTTCTCGGGTTTCCGCGCTACACGGACCAGAAATCACTAAGGAATTTACTGGAATCATATTTTATCGAGTACAAAAAAGGGGAACGAATTCCCCTTATGATTATTTAGCGTAATTGACAGATCTTTTTTCTCGAATGACAGTTACCTTGACTTGTCCAGGATAGGTCATTTCCGTTTGAATGCGCTGGGAGATGTTAAATGAAAGTTCCTCAGAACGTTGATCAGAAACTTTCTCCGCTTCTACAAGAACGCGAAGTTCTCTTCCGGCCTGAATGGCATAAGCACTAGAAACGCCTTCATAAGATAAAGCTAGGTTTTCTAATTCTTTAATTCTTTTAATGTAAGCCTCAACGATTTCACGTCTTGCACCTGGGCGTGCACCAGAGATGGCATCACATACTTGTACAATTGGTGAAATTAAGGTTGTCATTTCGATTTCATCGTGGTGAGCTCCAATTGCGTTTAGTACATCGCCTTTTTCACCAAACTTCTCAGCGATTTTCATCCCTAAGATTGCGTGTGGTAATTCTGGCTCCTCGTCTGGAACTTTACCGATATCATGTAGCAATCCTGCTCGTTTCGCCAGTTTAACATTCAATCCAAGTTCGGCTGCCATTATTGCACAAAGATTGGCTACTTCTCTCGAGTGTTGCAGTAAGTTTTGTCCATAAGAAGAACGGTATTTCATTCTTCCGACCATACGCATCAATTCTGGATGTAGTCCGTGAATTCCTAAATCGATGCATGTACGACGTCCTGTCTCAGCAATTTCTTCGTCCAGTTGTTTACGTGTTTTCGCCACCACTTCCTCAATACGAGCTGGGTGAATACGTCCATCAGAAACAAGTTGGTGTAAGGATAAGCGTGCTATTTCACGTCTAATTGGATCAAAACATGAAAGTATGATGGCTTCAGGAGTATCATCAACGATAATTTCCACACCTGTTGCAGCCTCTAAGGCACGAATGTTACGTCCTTCACGACCAATGATTCTTCCTTTAACCTCATCTGATTCAATATTGAAGACAGAAACAGCATTTTCGATTGCTTGCTCTGTTGCTACACGTTGAATGGATTGAATGACGATTTTACGCGCCTCTTTGTTCGCGTTTAATTTTGCTTCTTCCGTAATTTCTTTGATGGTTGACATGGCTGCCGTGCGCGCCTCATCCGTTAGAGCAGTCATCAAATCTTTTTTCGCGTCCTCGGGACTCAAATTGCTGATTTTAGATAATTCAGCGACTTGTTTTTGTTGAATTTTATCTAATTCCTGTTGACGTAACTCAAGGGCACTTGCTTTTACTTCATAATCACTTTTGGATTTTTCCGTTTCTTTTTCCTTACGGTTCAGGTCCTCAAGTTTTTGATTAAGCGTTTTCTCCTTAGCGCGGTAACGATCTTCGTTGGATATCATGCGTTTTTCACGCTCGCGAATCGATTCTTCGTGTTCTTCTTTTTGTTTTAAAAATTTCTCTTTGGATTGAAGTGCACGCTCCTTACGAATGTTTTCAGCCTCGATTTCGGCATTTTTGATGATTTCTTGACTTTTAGATTTGATGAAGAAACGCTGTGCAACCACTGTTGCTCCTGCGCCACCAATCAATCCTATTAATAATCCTACTGACCACATATTCTTTTAATTATGAATGAATATTGGCCGTTGAAACGAACGTAAATTATTGAATTCCTTCTAAATCTGAGGAAAGGTTTTGTAACGCTTCCTCAATTTCACTATAGTCTACTGGCACTTGTGCAACTGGTGCATTCTCACTAGACGCTTTGGCTAATAATTGCAAAGCAGACATTGCGATCAAGTCTTGATGATCATTTACAGCATAATTTTTACGCAGCATTTCCACTGCTTTATTAATATCCGCAGCAGCTTTCGTTACCTTCTCCTCGTCACTTGCCGGCACATTCAGTGGGTAAGTTCTTCCTGCAATGGTAATTTTAAGTGATACTTTGCTCATTATGATTGCTTCAACTGTTCGATACAGAATTCAATTTCTTTCACTAGTTCATCAATTTCCTGTTCATTTCTCCCAGTTACAGGAGCAGGAACTTCAACGACTTTATTTTCAGCCAAATGTAAAGCTGACTTTAAGGACTCAATTTCGGCCTTCAAGTGAGTATTAGCAGTTAATTCTGTTGCTAATTCCTCCTTATTACGATTGATTTCTTCTTGAAGAATCTCGTTTTTCGAACGTTCTGAACGAAGGGCTTCCCCGATTCGAACTACTTTTCGACTAATTTCTTGTATGGTGTCTTGAATCTTTTCAGTCATTACTTTTGACTTTGTACAAAGTTAACAAGCATTCGATTACATTTATCATTTTTACCAATCTATTTTGCATTTTTTTTGAAAGTGTATCTTTGTCTATGTTCAAAACCATTATATTCCTTCTATTAATCGGTGTCAATTTTACCGTTTGGACACAAATGATTTCCGTGGATTCAATTTGGAGTTTGCCAATTGGAACTGCAAAACCGGAATTAAGCGCTGGCTTCGGAGATATTCGTCCAAATCACTTTCACATGGGATTAGATTTCCGAACAGATGGAAAGGAAGGAATTCCACTCTACGCAATTGGAGATGGATATATTTCCCGTATTCGTATTTCTCCTAGCGGTTACGGTCGGGTGATTTACATCGATCATCCGAATGGACTAACTTCTGTGTATGCCCACTGTTCTAAATTTTCTGACCGGATTAATTCCTTTGTGCTACCGACTCAAATTCAATTCAAACAAAATGAACTAGATTGGAAATTTAGTCCGAATGAGTTACCGGTTTTCAAGGGTGAACAAATTGCGCTTTCAGGCAATAGTGGAAATTCGACAGGTCCACATTTGCATTTTGAATTGCGGGATACCAAAACCGAACATGCATTGAATCCGCTACTGCATGGTTTTCACGTTAGCGATGCTTCTCCGCCAAGTTTACATGGCATTCGTTTGCTTGCAATCGATGAAAATGGATACCTTATTCCGGGTAAATCATTGATCGTTCCATTAACCAAGAATGTTCATCGGGTGAAGCTTCCCCAAGATTTTATACAGGGGACGGAGAAAGTAGGTCTGACCATTTCTGCAACGGATCCAATGAAGTCGGGTGGACATGGATTTGGATTGTTCTCAGCGGAAGTAGTGAGTGCAAATCACGAACAATTTGGATTTGAAATGGCGGAGATTTCATTTGATGATTCGAGGTATGTCAATGACCATATGGACTATGATGAATACAAGTCAAAGGGAATTAAATACCAGAAACTTTTTCGCAACAGACACAATCCGTTAACCATTTATCAATTAGAATCTCGTGGAGGAATCTCTTTGTATGGATTTGATTCTATTTCCTGTTCTTTAATTTTGGAAGATGTAAACGGAAATGTAAGTCAACATGAAATCGTGCTTCAATATTCCTATGAAATGAAGAAAAGTCAGCACACATTTTTCGATCCAAGTCATTATTTCATCCCTGATTCATTGTATACGTTTCATTCCGAAAACATGAAGGTATTTCTGGATCCAACTACCTTTTATGAACCTACCAAAAAATCGATGAACCTATCCTTAGGTCAATTTGGGAACTCAAAAACCGTTATTCAAAAGCCAATTTGTGTGGAAATGAGGGCGAAGAACGCTCTTCCAATTGAAAAACAGTATGTAGCAATCAATGGAGATGCCTTAGAAACGACCCGTGAAGAGGGATGGCTCGCTGTAGAGTCGAAGCAATTAGGAACTTTTTCAATCAAAGTCGATACCGTTGCACCGGCAATTGTATTTTTGCCAACCTCTAGTAATGTGGTTGTACCGAGTCAATTTTATTGGAAAATCACTGATGGACTATCAGGAATTGCGAATTACGAACTTTTGCTCAATGGTGAATGGACGACCGTGTATTTTGATCAAAAAAGCAATTTAGTAACGTGGAAAAATGACCGACGAGCATCGATTATCGGACCTCCGACAGAAAACGTGCTTTCCATGGAATTTCGGGTTACTGATCGTTGTGGAAATGTTCAAACGTGGTCAAAAGTTATGAATGTCATCGACGAACCCCGTTAGCATCTTTTAGGTAAATAGGTGAGAAGTAAGCCAGGTTTTCGAATTCCTTCTTTTGAAATTTTTCATATGCAATAGAAGCTTGTCCTTTCGCGCTGCATAGTACGTTTTCTTTCCACGTTATAGTTCTATGTCTCCACATTTCTTTGCATTTTGCTGCGCCATCGCCTAGAACAATAAACGGTTCAAAATTCAAGAAACTATCTTCATTTAATACGATTGCGTCTAATTCCTGAAGTGTTTTTCCTTCGGCATCAAAAACCTGCGCATATACTTCCATGCGTCGGGCATCAAGCATGGGAATGATAGGAATGTCACCAGCTGGAATTAGGTTTTTTAGTGCACATAAAGTATCAACGGCAATTAAAGGAATATTCAAAGCGAAGCAAAGTCCTTTCGCGGTTGAAAGTCCAATTCGTAGTCCGGTATACGAACCGGGTCCTGCTGAAACACTGACGGCAGAAAGTTGTGCTAATTCAAGTCGAGCTTCTTGAAGCACATCTTGAATAAAAAGTGTGAGCGCCTCACTGTGAATATATCCGTCAGAAAATGATTCTTTGAACGAAACAACAATTCCATTGTTGGATAGTGCCACACTACAAACTTTGGTAGCAGTCTCAAGGTGAAGGATGTAGTTATTCATTCCCAAGTTCAAATTTGAAACCAACGCCATGTACGTTTGTAATTTGAATCGTTGAGTCTTCTTTAAGGTATTTTCTCAATTTGGTAATAAACACATCTAAACTTCTTCCAACGAAATAATCATCTTGCCCCCAAACGGTGTTTAAAATGATGTCGCGTGCCAGTAATTGATTTTTAAATCGAAACAAAGTTCGCAAAATCATAGCCTCTTTTTTTGTCAATGTTTGTTTGGTTGTTGGAGAGGTTAAGGTGAAGTTTTCTGTGTCAAAAAGGAAGATTCCTAATTTAACGATTTTCTCTTCAGGTTGGATTACGTTTACCTTTACTCGCTTCAACAAAGCGCGCACACGTAATTGAAGTTCTTCTACGCTAAAGGGTTTTGTTAAGTAATCGTCTCCTCCCGCATTGAATCCTTCAATTTTATCTTCGGTCATTGATTTCGCTGATAAGAAAAGAATGGGAATATCTGTATTTACTTTTCGAATGTCTCTTGCTAAGGTAAATCCGTCTTTAACGGGCAACATCACATCAAAAATGCATAGGTGATATGGTTCGTCGTTGAATCGACGTAATCCTTCGGATCCGTTTTCGCAAAGGGTTACTGCGTATCCATCGGAGCGCAATTGATCGGAAATAACGATTCCAAGGTTGATATCGTCTTCTACAATGAGGATTTTTATTTTCATGGAAACGTCTTAAAAAGCCAAGAGCCTTGGAAAAACCAAAGCTCTCAACTATTAACTTAAACCTACTACTAGTTTAAACAAAGATAAGTCAATTTCAGATGGTAGGTAACATAGTTTATGTTAATTTTTTCCTAAAAAAATAAAATCATT
>JBILRU010000134.1:0-4808 GCA_044372485.1 Crocinitomicaceae bacterium | reverse complement strand
GTATTATTGGCAGTGATTAATTATTGGAAGTCTGGAAATATTGAATGGAAATATGGACTTGTTATCGCTGCAACTTTTCTAATTGGTGCGTATGTTGGATCCAAATTATCATTGAAACTTTCACCAGGAATGGTAAAATTGATTTTTGGTGTTTTTTTAGCATACGTTTCGTTTCGTTTAATCTTGTCTGGTTATTCATCTATTTCATCCAATGAGTCCTGACAAACTGAAGTCATTAGTTTCTGAACTTTTTGGTGAAGTTCGTTCTTGGCGTGAGCATATGCACCGGCACCCAGAGCCTTCTTTCCAAGAAAAAAACACCATGCTTTTTGTTTCTGAAATTCTTTCTCGTTATGGGATAGCACATGAAACAAATGTTGCTGAAACTGGAGTCGTTGCTTGGATTGGCGCGGATCATCATACAAAAGAACAAGCGTGTATTGGATTACGTGCGGACTTAGATGCTTTGCCGATTCAAGAGGAAAACGATGTTCCGTACAAGTCTCAGGTGGACGGATGGATGCATGCTTGTGGACACGATGTTCATACTTCCATTTTGTTAGGTTCAGCTGTGATCTTGCAAGCAAATCGAAACGATCTGAAACAACCGTTAAAATTGATCTTCCAACCTGGAGAAGAAATGAATCCAGGAGGAGCTAGTTTGATGATGAAAGCCGGAGTGCTACAAAACCCAACCGTGGAAAAAATGTATGCATTGCATGTATTTCCAGAAATGGAAGTTGGAAATGTTGGAGTGCGCCCCGGTTTATACATGGCGTCTAGTGATGAATTACATGTGAACATTAAAGGAGTTGGCGGGCACGGTGCATTACCGGAGAAATGTGTGAATCCAATTGAAATGGGTGCGCTTTGGATGAGTCGTGTGAAAGCACGCTTTATAGAAGAATGTCCAGAAGCGGTTCCACATGTATTGACATTTGGTCGCTTTGAAGCACTTGGTTCAACAAACGTAATTCCGTCGGAAGCTTACATCAAAGGTACGTTTCGCACAATGGATGAAAGTTGGAGAGCAAAAGCCTACACGATTTTAGAAAAAGAAGCGGAGGAAGTTTCCACGCTATTTGGAGGACAAATCGCCTTAACGATTTCAAAAGGATATCCGTTTTTGAAAAACGATGAAAAGCTAACGGAGGAAGTAAAAGTTCTTTTTAGCGAAGTTTTTGGTTCAGATCACGTTCACGAATTAGCTTTGCGTATGACGGCGGAAGACTTTGCTTTTTACAGTCAAGAAATTCCGGTATGCTTCTTTCGTTTAGGGGTGGGAAATAAGGAAAAAGGCATCACGTACGCTGTCCATCATCCTCGTTTTAATATTGATTCAGAAGCATTGAAAATGGGAATGATCGCTATGTGTAGCATTGCATTTGAGGGATGAGAAATAGTCTGTACATATTCACTTTGATTGTTTTTTTAGCCGCTTGCCAAAAACAAAAAGCGCAATTGAAACGGATCGATGGAACGTGGAAAGTTGAACTTGTTCGCGTGCTAGATGGCGAGGGATTCACCTTTTACGATAGTGTTCCAGTTGGGGAAATAGTCATTTCGTCGGATTTGAAAAAAATGGACGGAAGAATTGATTTAGACTACAGTTATTTTGGATTGAGTCATGTTCAAGATTCATTTGTAGTTTCACATGCAAATTTTGACATCAACGAATCAGGAGATCATTTATTAGTGAAGCGTTCTACAGATACCATTGATGTTCGTATTTTACTGAGTTCCAAGAAGAATTTAGAGTTTGAATATTACGATAATCAGCAATACCGTTTACGTCGCTTTGCTTTACGTAAACTTTAAAGGAATCCGAGTTCTAATTTCGCTTCTTCGCTCATCATGTCTTTGTCCCAAGGTGGATCAAAAACTATGCTCACTTTCGCAGAAGTAACACCTTCAACAGACGCCACTTTATCTTCCACTTCTTTTGGTAAGCTCTCTGCAACAGGACAATTAGGAGAGGTTAAGGTCATATCGATAAAAACATGGTTTCCTTCTTCCACTTTTACTTCATAAATCAGTCCAAGTTCAAAAACATCCACCGGAATTTCTGGATCATAAATTGTTTTCATAATTTGAACGATTCGGTCTTCTAAGTCACTCATGATGCTGAAATATGTTTGATTGCTTCTAGTTTTAATCGTTTCACCATTCCAAGTAATCCGTTCGCACGGGTAGGAGAAAGGTGTTCCTGTAGTCCAATTTTAGATATGAAAAACAAATCTGCCGTTGCAATTTCTTTTGGCTCTTCGCCATCCAATACGCGGATTAAAAGTCCAATAATTCCTTTCGTGATGATTGCATCAGAATCAGCGGTAAAATGCATTTTTCCATCATTAAAATGGGAATCAAGCCATACGCGTGATTGACAACCTTCAATTAGACGATCTTCTGTTTTATTGTTATCATCAATTTTTGGAAGGTCCTTACCTAGATCAATGATGTATTCGTATTTTTCCATCCAATCATCGAAAACTTCGAATTCTTGTATGATTTCTTCTTGTTTTTCTGTTAAATTCATTTTATTTCAACATGCTTAAACTGCGATCAACTGCTTCGACAAAGGTGTCGATTTCTTGTTTGGTGTTATAGAACGCAAAAGAGGCGCGAACTGTTCCAGGAATTCCATAAAAATCCATCAATGGTTGTGTGCAATGATGTCCTGTTCGAACGGCAATCCCTTGTTTGTCCAAAAGTGTTCCAATGTCAAATGGGTGAATTCCTTTGAGTGAAAAAGAAACGACTGACGTTTTGTTTTTCGCTTCGCCGATGATTTGTAGACCTTCAAAGGTGTCTAGCATGTCTTCAGCGTATTTTGCTAATTCGCGTTCATGGCGCTCTGCTGCCTCCATATCTACAGATTCCAAGAATTCAAATGCCGTTCCTAAACAAATTCCACCGGCAATGTGCGGAGTTCCCGCTTCGAATTTATATGGAAGTTCGTTGTAGGTTGTTCGTTCAAAAGTTACTCGAGCAATCATGTCTCCTCCACCTTGATACGGTGGCATTCGGTCTAATATCTCTTCTTTTCCATAAAGAACTCCGATTCCAGTTGGACCGAATACTTTGTGGCTAGAAAAAGTGTAGAAATCACAATCCAACTCTTTGACATTAATGCGCATGTGCTGAATGCTTTGTGCGCCATCGATGAGAACCTTTGCTCCAACAGCATGTGCTTTTTGAATAATTTCCTTCACCGGATTTACTGTTCCAAGTGTATTGGAAATATGTGTAATGGAAACGAGTTTTGTTTTTTTCGAAAGGAGTTTGTCAAACTCATCCATGATCAGTTCTCCTCGTTGGTTGATCGGTGCAACTTTCAATACACAGCCTTGGCGTTCGCACAGCATTTGCCAAGGGACAATGTTTGAATGGTGTTCCATCGTTGAGATCAGAATTTCATCTCCCGCGACCAACGTCGATCCAAAAGAGAAAGCAACTAGGTTAATACTGTCGGTTGTTCCTTTAGTGAAGATGATTTCCTCGGATTTTCTTGCGCCAAGGTAACGTTGAATGCGCTGTCTTGCAGCCTCATAATCTGTTGTTGCGCGTTGACTTAAATAGTGAACGCCACGGTGAATATTTGCATTTTCCTTGGAATAGAATAGATTAATCGCATCCAATACCATTTTAGGTTTTTGTGACGTGGCGCCGTTGTCAAAATAGATGAGATTCTTCCCATAAACTTGTTGACGAAGTGCAGGAAATTCTTCTCGAATTTCACGTACATTAAATGCTTTTTGTTCCAAGTTGCTCATATTCTTACAAAGGTACGAATTCCCTTATTTTGAATTGTTCTAAAGAAGGATAAATTGCAAGATTATTTTGCTTTCAATGAAATGTAAGGAATCAATACCTCTTCCAGTGAAACTCCACCATGCTGAAAAGTATTGCCGTAGTAATTCACGAAATGATTATAATTATTTGGATAGACAAAGAAATCTTGTTCTCTAGCAAAAACAAACTCTGCAGATAGTTTTAATTTGGGTAGGAAAGCTTCACTAGGATTCTTCACGGAAAACACTTCTTTTGCTTCGTACGTTAAGCCTCGTCCGGCTTTGTAGCGCAAATTGGAATTCGTGTTTCGTTCACCAACGATTCGAACAGGTTTGTTGACCTTGATGGTTCCGTGGTCCGTGGTGACGATTAATCGGATTCCAGCATCAGCAATTTTTTTGATGATTTCGAGTAGGGGAGAGTGTTCTAGCCAAGAAACAGTAATCGAGCGATACGCGGATTCATTGTCCGCTAGTTCCCGAATGACCTCCATCTCTGTGCGCGCATGGGAAAGCATATCGACAAAATTGTACACGATGAAGTTCACATCATTGTCTTTCCAAGTGTGAAAGGAATCTCCAAGTTTCTTTCCAGCTTCGACGTTCGTGATTTTATTGTAGCTCCATTTCACGTTTTTGCCTAAACGTTTTAATTGTGCATCCAGGAACTCTTTTTCATGCATATTTTTTCCACCTTCATCGTCTTCATTTTTCCACAATGTAGGGAATCGTTTCTCGATTTCTGAAGGCAATAATCCTGCAAAGAATGCATTTCGAGCGTAATGTGTCGCGGTGGGTAAGATGGAGAAAACAATCTCTTCTTCCTCCTTAGAAAAATAACGCGATAAGATCGGTTCAATCATCTTCCACTGGTCGAATCGCAAATTATCGATGACTAGAACTGCTGTTTTTTCTTTACCAATGAATGGGGCAATTTTATCTTTCACAAGGGTGTGAATCATTTGGGGAGCATCTTCTGTTCCGTTTACCCAATCCAAGTAGTTGTCTTCGATGAAA
>JBILRU010000132.1:0-4854 GCA_044372485.1 Crocinitomicaceae bacterium | reverse complement strand
TATTAAAATCCCAAAAAATGGTATAAGTAACTCCGGGGATTTGGTCATTAAAAGACAAGGAATAAGCTCCCGGGTCACATGCAGATGTGGCAGCCGTATTAATACTAAGGGTAGGATTCCCAATTTCTAGATAATAAACTTTAGAATATGTGCAACCGTTGGCAAAGTTGACTCTAAACACTAAATAATAGAATCCTTGCTGGAACTGCCTTGTAATTGAGCTAACTGGACATCCTGAAACAGTAGGGTTAGTAGAGGATCCAAGAACAATTAGATTTACATTTGACAACGCATTACTTGCAATTTGGCTAGGACAAGATAGTGAGGAGGATAGTGCAAAATTAAAGGTAAATAAACCAGTTTCCGGACTCGGACAATGCGTAAATTTAGTGACCCCATCATAGTTGGTGCTTGTAATGGCTGACGGGGTTGCAACAGATAGAGTTGGAGTAGCAGTTGGGGTACTACTGGCATTAACAATAATGCTAAAAGTAGAAGTTGTTCCACCATCTGTTAGTATAAGTTGAGCAGTGCCTGAACTCGAAAAAGTAACTCCAAATGGAGTTCTGAGTGTTGACGAACTTATATTTGCACCGGTAAAGCTCCAAGATACAGTTGTTGTAGGAGACATATTTGTGATGTTCTGATCACTCAACACAAATAGGACACTAGAACCTTGACATATATTAAGTGTTTGATTGGATGCATTAAAACTTGGAATCGTCAAGAAACTAGATTGCAAAGTCTGCCCCTCCACCTTCATCGAAAGCAAACAAACAACAGTTAAAACAAATAATTTAAAGCGCGTAGATAGTCTATTCAAAAGATGAACATTTTATACAAAGTTACGAAACCCCTTTGTAAGAAAAAACATATGTTTATTAAGTTATTATTTATTTAGGGTCCCCAATGTTTCCCCTATTCGCTTTATTCATCGATATTTCATGTGAAACCAAAATACTTTCTGTTTTTTTCAGGTATGTTGGCAGATTTGAATGTTGAAATTACTTTGTAAAACAAAGCGTTTTGATGACTTTTTCTAATTGGATTTGGTATGTTTAACGCGAATTATTTGGATAATATCCATCTATTCGTCAATTGAATACAATACCTTTATGAATCGTTATTAATTAACATGACCATGAGCACTATCACCATCACAGATTCCTTAACACTTCCTTGCGGGGTGATTATAAAAAATAGAATTGGAAAATCGGCCATGAGTGAGAACATGGGATCAAAGGGATTTTTATCGAACCATTCTTTTCAAACAGTATATGAGCGTTGGGCGTATGGTGGAACTGGATTGCTGATCACTGGAAATGTGATGGTGGACCAACGAGCTTTAGGTGAAGCGCGGAATGTTGTTATCGAGAAAGGAATCAACGATCTAAGTTTGAAAGAATGGGCGAATGCCGGTAAAAAAAATAACACACAGATCTGGGTGCAGTTGAATCATCCGGGAAAACAGTCGCCAAAGTTTTTGAGTTCTGTTCCGGTGGCACCTTCAGCGATTCCTCTGAAGAAACCTTTGAATCGGGTCTTCAATACACCTCGAGCTTTGAGCGATGCGGAAATTAAAGAAATCATCGAGCGCTTTGCCTATGCAGCAAAAGTGTGTAAGGAAAGTGGATTTAGCGGTGTACAAATTCATGGTGCACATGGATACCTAGTCAGTCAGTTTCTCTCACCAACGCACAACCAACGTACGGACCAATGGGGTGGAAGCATCGAAAATCGGATGCGGTTTGTCAGTGAAATCTATCAAGCTATTCGTTCGGAAGTTGGTCCGGAGTTCCCTGTAAGCATCAAGTTGAATTCTGCGGATTTTCAAAAAGGTGGATTCACTAAGGAAGATTCGATGGCTGTGGTCAAACATTTGTCGGAATTAGGAATGGACCTGATTGAAATTTCTGGTGGAACCTACGAAACGCCAGTAATGACCGGAACAAATGTCAAGGAGTCTACGAAAGCTCGCGAAGCCTATTTCTTGGATTATTGCGTAGAAGTTCGAAAAATCGTTAAGTCCCCGTTGATGCTCACTGGTGGATTCCGATCCTCACAAGGCATGAACGATGCCTTAGCAACTGGCGCGTGCGACATGATTGGAATTGCCCGTTCCTTAGCAATCAATCCAGATTTCTCCAATGAATTACTTTCTGGAAAGGATGTGAAAAGTATGGTTAAACCTTTATCAACCGGATTCCCATTTCTGGACCGAACTTTCCCTCTGGAAATCGTTTGGTACACCGATCAAATTCACCTTATGGGAAAAGGCCAAGATCCAAACATCCATCGATCGCCACTTCGTTCTGTACTAAGTATGGTTCTTGAATTGGGAATGTATGGATTGAGAAAAGTAAGGGGCTAGCAGAGTTTAATAGTTAGCACTCCAGATATTTAAGCGGCCCCAAAAAACCATTTCACCTGAAAAATTAGTTCATAAAAAAAAGGCAGCTTTTCGCTACCTTCTTATTTGGGTGGTCCCACACAGGCTCGAACTGTGGACCCACAGATTATGAGTCTGTTGCTCTAACCAACTGAGCTATAGGACCTTGTTACATTGAAGTAACGGTTAAAAATCTTAGTTGTCCTATAGCGAAGTTGCTTGTCCCGTCGTTACGGGAAGCTATAGGACCGGGTTACATTGTAATAACTGTAACGGTTGGCAAAAATAGTAATTTCTTCCTTTTGACAAAGGAAAAAAGCCAATCTATTTTTTATTTTGTTCGGAGGATAACATCGCTTGAATCTGCTTCATGGTGTTTTGCATGCCTTCTGCGCTACCGTCCAGGAAGATGGTATTTCCTTTTCCGTATTCAGCGAAATTCTTAATTGCTTCTGTCCACATAGAGAATAAGATCACATTCGTGTCTAAGTTTGCTTGCTTCATTTCTTCCGCCGCTTCACTCATCCCTTTTGCTACTTCCTGACGGAATAAAGCCACTCCTTGTCCACGTAGCATCGCTGCTTCTTTCTCTGCTAAGGCTGCAATTTTAATCGCGTTCCCATCGGCTTCTGCAGCTTTCGTTTTGGTGATTAATAAGGCTTGACCTTCGTTCTCTGCGGCGGCTTTTAAGTTATTCGATGCCACAACTTTACTCATGCTGTCAATAATCGCTTGGTCAAAGGTGATGTCGTTGATTTGTAAGTCCAATAAGTGGTAACCCCATGTTTCTAAGGTATGGTCAATTTGATTCTTTACACTTTCTACCAATTCATGACGCAAACCAAGGATTTCGGATTGTTTCTGACTCGCGACATACGCACGAATCGATCCTTCAATGGTACGAATCAAGGCCTGCATTAAATCTTTGTTGCTGATGAACTTAAATGCAACTTTTTTAATCGTTTCTTCTTCGGCGTCCATCACACTATACAACAGCATACTTTTGAAATACACATTCGCTTGGTCAATTGTGACGGCTTGAAATTCCATTTCAATACTCTGGTTCTGAATCGAAATGCGGCGATAAACTTGCTCCAAAAATGGAATTTTCATACGTAAACCAGGTGTAAGAATCCGCTTATATTTTCCAAATAAGGTGATGACCGCAATCGTTCCCTGTGTTACGGTGAGTAAGGAACTATAAAGGATGACTAGTCCAAGAGCCAATAAAATGTATAAAGGTGTCATATCGTTGAATTTTAGTTAAATGTAGCCAAATTGCATGAATCCCACAAGTGGACTAGTGCTCGGCTTTTTTTAGTGTGAAATGGGTGATTTCGGGATAAATGCCAACACGACCTGGAAAGCCGAGGAAGCCAAATCCACGGTTGACATACAAATATTGCTTGCCAACTTGGTACAATCCGGCCCATTTTCGGTATTTGAAGGAAACGGGACTGAATTTTATTCCGAAGCGCTCAATCCCAAACTGCATCCCGTGCGTGTGTCCAGAAAGTGTTAAATCGATGTTCGTGTTCAACACTTGCGCATCGAAATGACTGGGATCGTGGGATAATAAAATTTTAAAAGCATCCGCCGGGACCTTAGAAAGGGTTTCTGTTAATTTTCCACTTTGACGAAAAGGTGCTTTCCCCCAGTTTTCGACGCCCAAAAGCCAACATCCGTCGCCTAATTCAACGGCATCGTTTAGTAAGGGTTGAAATCCAATAGACTGATGAATGTCAATAAGCTTGTTTAAATTCGCTTGTTTCTCGTCTTGTTCATTCCACTGTATATAATCGCCATAATCGTGGTTTCCGAGGATACTGAATTTTCCTTTTTTCGCTTTGATGGAGGAGAAAAGGGATTCCCATCCATGCATTTCATCGGCTTTATTATTGACTAAATCACCAGTGAAAAACACATAGTCCGCGTCTTGTGTGTTGATCAAATCAATTGCCTTTTGAACTTTGTGGTAACGGTGCAAGAAACTACCCACATGGACATCGCTGATTTGTACAAAGCGCAGTCGATCGAATGCTTCCGGTAAGTTTGGATAGGAAATAGTAACGTGGTGAACTTTCCAATTCCATCGTCCGAATTGAATGCCGTAGAGTATCCCTAGAAAAATTCCCGCGGAGAACATCCAGCCAATGTATTGCAAATAGGGAAGTCCGATAATCAGGTAAGAAAGTCCCGGAAGCAAATAGGCGAGTGCTGGAATTCCAGAAGCAATGAACAGTCCCATGTACGTAAAAACCATGCGGTAATCTGCGTTTTGAGTTCGACGACGAAAGTTAAAAAACAGTAATCCAACACTAGCGATGAACACGAATCCTTGGAATCCAGCTAGGACATAAAAGGAATGCTCGATGAGTCCGTGAAGGAAAATCCATTCGGCGCCAATGATTAATAGGAGAGAGAAAAGAAAAATCATGAAGTGAACACATTGGAGAGAACTAAGG
>JBILRU010000099.1:0-7790 GCA_044372485.1 Crocinitomicaceae bacterium | reverse complement strand
TCAAAATCTACCTTCGGGGCAAATGACCGAGGAAGAATACATAAAAGAAGTTTGCACAAAAATCAAACTGATTAGAGTCAAGAAAAAAATGACTCAACTAGAACTTGCTTCCAAAATAGGTATTGAGGATTCAAGTTTACGCAGGATTGAATCTGGCAAGACAAATCCAACACTCAAAACAATTTATAGAATTGCCTCTGCTTTTGAAATCGAAGTTGAGGAAATATTTTCCTTTACCATTGTTACACAAACAACGGATAGCGATCAGGAGGCTAACAAGGATAATTAATTCATTCCCTGTATTCAGTTCGAATGACACGGAGCTCTGGCTTTACTTCAATTCTGTTGAGAATATAGATGGTTGCCGCAATTGCGCCAGCAACTAAAATTACGTCTACAATTAAGTCACTGGATTTCGTCGCCACCTCAGGTACATAATTCTGAAATCCAACAGGATTGAAATGATTATAAAGTACTTGTCCCATATTTTCTCTTTTTGATGATTAAAAAATTGTTTCCTACTAACTGATAAGCAAAGGGTCCGATTGCGTGAAATGGCTTATCGTAACGATCGTCTTTCATTGGTGTGAATGGGCAATCGTTTGGGAAATTAAGTTGTTGCATTACTAATTTCGGTACAAGGCATTGTCTATTCGCATCGGGTTTAAATACTCCTCTGAGTATATTGATGGCACGATTGTACTTTTCTACGTATTCCTTATTTAACATTCTGGCCTCGCTTGCTCTTCGATTGTTTTCATGTGTTTTGCAATCGGTATCACAATACACTTGATTTTTCCTACCGTAAAATTCCTCTTGGCAATATAAGAACCCACATGTTTTAAAATATATTCCTGACATGTTACATTTATTTTTCTATTACATTGATGTAAAGTTATAAATTATTTCTAATTTTACTACATGAAAAAAAATGAACAGATAAAAAAATCGTTCGATGCATTTGTAGAAATGGAAACCAATCCAATTGAATTTATGCGTGAAAGAAGATTTACACTTAAAGAATTTGGATTTTCGCCTAGAGTAGCAAATCATTGGATTGAGAAAGGAATCGTTGGTGATAGCCATGAGGCAAAAAAGAAAATCATCCTGAATTTAACAGAGATCTTTTGGATTAAACTGGTTGATCAGCTTAGAAGTTTTAATGTCTCCATTGAAGGAATCAAAAAAATCAAAGACGAATTCTTCACGAAGCCTCAAAATGTATTCGGAGCAACCGAAAAAGAATCTGTTATCGAAAAGTTGAAGGAACTCAATCTTATTCCTAAAGAATTTGAGAAGCATTTCAATGACGACCAAATTTGGGCTGATCTAGCAAAATATCAGTTGAATGATTTTGAGTTGTTAATCCAGCATATTTTACTTGAGCGCACACCATTCTTTTTAATCTTTGATAACAAGGATGAATTTTTATTTGTTCAAGAGGGATCTTTAGACAATAACGATGATGACTTCAAAAACAAGCTTGAACGCATCACACGAAAATCACACATACGCATTTCGATAAATGACGTTTTGGGGGATATTGTCGATGTTTTTGGCCCCCTTGCTTGCACAGAAAAACTACCTATCCTTTCAATGAAGGAGGCTGAAATAATTCACTTGATGCGCACCGAAAATGCCGCAAGAGTAGAGGTCCGATATAACAATGAATCTAAACCACAAATTGTAGAAGTGACCACTAAGAACTTAATAAGTGAGCGAGCCCGTTTGAATGAAATCATTCTTTCGAGAGGTTATCAGAATATTACTTTTAAAACACAAAATGGTCTAGTCGTGTATTGCGAGAATACCACCAAATACAAACTCGATACCGAATAATTCGGATCAATTGAAAATCAGTATGAATGACCTAAAGCATAGGAGTTCAAACACATCCAAGAAGAAGGATGGGACTGAGTATAGAAGAAAAAAGAAAATTAATTATTGAAAAAATTAGAAAGCGTAAAAAGGTCACCATCGAAGTTGCAGAACAACACTTGGCAACCCTAGAAACCTATTGTGAATTAGTCATCCAACATACCCTGAAAAAAAGTCATGAGCAGAATTAGAGATTTTGAAAAGCTTTACGGAATCAGCACGAAGCAGAACCTACGTAAAAAAGCGATTATCTACACACGTGTTTCTACCAAAGAGCAGGCTGAAAACAATACGAGTTTAGCCACTCAAAAGAAATATTGCGAGGATTACGCTTTGAAAAACGGGTATGAAGTAGCTGAATATTTTGGTGGAACATATGAATCAGCCAAAACGGACGAGCGCAAAGAATTTCAGCGAATGATCAAATACGCCCGACAAAATTCAACCATTGGGTTCATTTTAATCTATTCATACGACCGATTTTCAAGGTCAGGAACAAATGCCTCCTACATTGCGGATGAACTAAAGAAACAAGGAATTACACTGATTGCCGTAACACAGAAAGTGGACACCTCGAATGCTGGTGGAATCATGCAACAAGATTTCTTCTTTCTATTGAGCCGTTTTGATAATGAAATGCGTCGAGACAAGACCAAAACTGGGATGAAAGAACTCCTTCGTAAAGGATACTGGCTTTGGGTTCCTCCGAGAGGATATAAAAACCTGAACAAGTACCATAGAGCCGTCGACTGGAACATTGTAGTGAATGAAGAAGGTGAGTTATTGAGAAAAGCATTTCAATGGCGTGTAAACAACACATACAGCTCTGCTGAAATAGTCCGTAAGTTGAATTTACTGGGAATGAAAATTGACGAGCGAAGAATTCTTGTCATTTTCAGAAATCCATTCTATTGTGGAATTCTTATCACTCGAATGCTCCCTGGCGAAATTATCCAAGGTCAGCATGAACCAATTGTCTCACAGGAAGATTTTCTCAAAATAAACTCGCCTGCAGACAAGGTCATCAACAAGACTTACGAAACGATGTCTTTGGAATTGCCTTTAAAGAAATCACTTTGCTGTCCGAATTGCAATAACCTGATGACAGGGTTCTATGTTAAAACAAAGGACCTGTATTATTACAAATGTCAAAAGAAATGCATTGGGGTAAATGTGAGCGCTAAAAAATTACACGATGCCTTCTTGGAGTTACTCAAATCATACCAACTCGATTTAAGTGAGTTAGAAAATGTTATTTTGCCAGAAATTATGCAATACAAACTGCTTGAACTCTCAAAAGAGGATGCCAATGAAATATCAGCAACTAAATCGAGAATAACGCAGGTAAAGAAAGATCTAGAAGTCATCGAAGAACGTTATGCTACAGGGAAAATAGATGCGCTTATTTATACGAAGTTTAGTGAAAAGTATAAAACTGAGTTGGCTGAATTGGAGCAAAAATTGATCAACCCTCACATGACGAGTTCTAACCTTAAAAAATGCATCAAAAATGGACTTGAAATCGCCCGTAAACTCAGTAATCTATGGGAATCTGCGGATGTGTTCGGTAAACACAAATTGCAACATATTTTATTTCCAAACGGATTCACTTACGACAAGCAAAATGGCAGAGTTCTAACTTTTAGAACGAACATTTTAATCGAGTTAACTCGTTGTTTTTCAGATGCTTTTAAGGAAATAAAAAACGGAGATTCGATCAATTTTGACCAAATCTCCGCTCGAGTGACCCCGGAGGGATTCTAACCCACAACCGCTGGAGCCGAAATCCAGTGCGCTATACAGTTGCGCCACGGAGCCTTGATACTCGTGATGTTGCCTGTCCGCCGAAACGGAGTGAAGGTGGACGCCACGGAGCCTGATGTAATGGAACAAAAATAAACTTTTGAACCATCAACCATCCACAAAGATACATTCGATTTTTTGTTTTGTCAATTGAAATTTACAAGAATGGGAAAATCAAGAAATCATCGCACCTTCCTTCAAAGAATATGGAGAAATAAACACATGCATTATTGCCAACTGACGAAGGACCCAGCGCGTTTTGATCGCTGCAATCGGTGCCATCCGTTTGCGAATCGCGATGATGTGTGGATTTTGGTCTCGTTCGTCTTGACTAGATGCAATGATTTGCTCCAACATCTTTTCAAAATGAGCAAAATCAACTTCTACTGCCCTGCCCTTATCGTGGAATGGTCTTTCGTGCATCAACTCAAAAAATGTTTCAAAACTTCCGGATGCACCAATGAGCTTAGTAGTGCTCAATTGACGTAAATAGTTCCCGCAGGCTTCTTCTAAATAGGATTCGAGCGCGAGAATGTCCGCTGGACTCATTGGATCCGAAAAGGTGAACTGTTGATGAATTCGAGAAACGCCTATGTTAAAGGATTCCATGGCCAAAAGTCCTTCATCATTTGCGAGAATAAACTCTGTACTTCCTCCTCCAATATCCATGATTAAGGCAGATTCACCAAAGCTCATGGTCTGATGAACGCCTCTGTAAATCAATTGTGCTTCTTCCAAGCCAGTAATCACTTCAATGTGTATTCCTGTTTCTTGTGCGACACGATCAATCAGTTCCGAACGATTATGCGCATCGCGAATGGCGGAAGTTCCGATGGCACGAATAGCGGAAACACCATTTAGTTCACATTGTTTCTTATAGCGTAATAAACAGGCTACGGCACGTTCGATTGCATCGTCAGTTAGCCGTTTTTCGTGAATTCCGCCCATTCCTAACGCCACTCCCTCCTTTTCACTGTGAATGACATGAATCAATCCGGCTGCGTCGATGTCAGCAATCATCAAATTGAAGGTATTCGTTCCTAAATCGATCAATGCTTTCATCGTGCTTGGAATTATGATTTGAATAGGCGCCAGAATTGTGAGAGTCGCAATCGATGTCCAAATTGTAGGATGCCGTTTTTGTATAATTTCCCAGCAACTTGCAACATCAATACCGCGGAAAGAACAATGATCAACCAATGAATCCAAATCAAATAATAAGATTCAATCGGAACGCCTTGTGCGAGTTGAATCATCACCACCATCGGTGCGGTAAATGGCAAATAACTGATCCAAGTTGCAAAAGTTGAATCAGGATAATGAATGTACATGTAACCGGACAATATGGAGAATCCAAGCAACAATAATATCGGCATGACAAATTGTTGTCCATCACTTTCTGTTCCGGTCATCGCCCCAATCATACTGAAAAAGGCACCATAAAAATAATACGCCGCCACAAAGAAAAAGACAAAGTGTACACTCATCCAAACATAGTCGATGCGCGCATAGACCAAGTCCAAGACTGGATTGTTGCTCAATCCTTCCTGCGCCATGACGACTTGATTTTGTACATCCGCAGCCATTTGAATGCCTTGCCAGTTCGCTGGATTCATCATGTCTGGGAAAATGGTTTGTCTCAAGATCCACAATCCGCAAGCGATCAACACGGACCAAATTGCTAATTGGAATAATGCCGCAAGTGCAATTCCGGTCATTTTACCCAACATCAATTGACGTGGTTTGACTGCTGAAAGCAAGACCTCCACGATGCGGTTGCTTTTTTCCTTCGCTGTACTGCGTAGAATGGTCATTCCGAAAATTCCGATGAACAAGAAAATCAATCCACCGAAAACGAATCCAACCCAACTTTCTAAGTCACTCGATTCATTCTTGGGATCATACACATTGCGGAAATCCATGATCAACGGTTGTTTGATGCGACGGAAGTTATCGATGGATAAATTGGTAAAGGATTCCACCACCAATTCTTCGATGCGTCGTTCCATTTGAAACTTCAATTGCATTTTGACATCCACAGAAGGGGTAGCGCGGTAAAAAACAAATGCTTTTTTATTAATTAGGATTTTCTCGTTGATTTCGACCATCGCATCGAACTTCTGGTATTGCGAACCATCGCGAAATTCTTCAATTTCTACATAATCATCGATAAAGAAATAATGCACTTCATGTTCGGCTTGCGCCATCACACGGTGATCCATTAATTCCGACGGATCGACAATTAAGACATTTATGCTGTTTTTTCCTTGGTCGCCTGCTTTGAACAAAAAGGACAACATCAGTAAACAAACCAATGGACCAATAAACAACATCCACAAGAAGGTACGGTTCATCACGCGCTCCGACCATTCTCTTTTCGTAAGTAACCAGAAATTACGCATGTGCTTCCTCCTTTCCGCGGATGATGTCAATAAATACTTCTTGCATGGATGGTAGTTTTTTCTCCAACAATTCGATTTCTACTTTACCAACCAAGGCATTGATTAAATCGTTCATTTGACTTGCCCCACGCATTTTCAATTTTGCTAAAAATCGATTTTCACCAATTTCTTCGTGTCCAAGTAATTCAAAGTCGGTCCAAAGTGCATTCACGAAACCAATCATGTTTCCTTTGAAACGTACCATGTATTCTCCTTGGTTGTGCTGCTCACGTAAATTCCAAACGGTGTCTTCTGCTAATTTTTTTGATTCATGAATCAAACTAGCGCGGTCACAGATTTCGTCTACACTTTGCATGTTATGTGTCGAGAGGATAATGGTTTTGCCACTTTCCTTCAATTCTTTCATTTCGGTTAAAATCAATTCCACATTCACTGGATCGAATCCACTCAAGGGTTCATCTAAGACCAACAGCTGCGGATCGTGCACCAATGCCGCAATGAATTGTACTTTTTGGGCCATTCCTTTGGACAAAGACTCCACGCGCTTCGATCGCCAGTCTTGAATGCCGAATTTACTCAACCAGTGACTCACGTTACGTTGCGCTTCCTTTTTTGTCAATCCACGCAACTGCGCTAAAAAAATCAATTGTTCCTCAACCTGCATATTTTTATACAAGCCACGTTCCTCCGGTAGATAGCCGATGTTTGCTAAATGACTTTGCGTCATCAATTGTCCGTTCATGCGAATCGTTCCACGGTCCGCCTCTAAAATCTGATTAATGATTCGAATCAACGTGGTCTTCCCTGCTCCATTTGGACCAAGCAAGCCATATATTTCTCCTTTTCCAACGGTCAAACTCACCTCATCGAGTGCGATTTTCCGCTGAAAGGACTTACAAAGATTATTGATTTCTAACATAACAAGGTAAAGCTAAAAAAAAGCGGAGAATTCCTACATGCTTTGCATGATTTCTTTCCAACTTGGCCACTTGTAGATGCGTTTGAAGATCACAAACAGAGATGGCAATAGAATTAACAGAAAAATCAGAGACGACCAGCCACTGTCTGGCTCCTGGTGATTCAAAAAGAGTGCATCCGTTCGAAAGACTTGCCAATCCGTTGTCACGAAAATAGCCGCAATCAAATTATTCGCAAAGTGATAGCCAATCGCCAATTCGAGTCCGTCGTCGAGCGTAGTGATGAGTGCTAAAAACAATCCGGACAAGACGTAATAAACAAGCATGTGGTAACCCAATTCCTGCACTTCTGGATTTCCGATATGCATGAGTCCGAACATCAGCGAACTAATCAAGATGGATGTCCCCGTGCGTTTGATGCGTAATTTCAATCCTTTTAACAAATATGAGCGAAACAACAATTCTTCGCAGGCTGTTTGAATAGACAACATCAGTAAACTAACCGCTAATAACGGAAAAAACTTCGCTGCATCGAATTGAAATTCAAAGGCTTGTCCGTGACTGAACGAATCCGCATAAATCTGAATGGACATCAGTCCGACCATGACAACGATGATGAAAAAGAAGGCAAAGAACAAGCGTTTCCAACGGAAGTTATTCTTCGCTGTGAAAGCCTGAAGCAAAGGACGCTGATGCATCCATCGGTGATGAAGCAAGATGCCGATAAACACCAGTAGATATGGAAAAAGAACCCAGAATAAAAATCGGGTATGTCCTATCGTTTGATAGA
>JBILRU010000035.1:0-17953 GCA_044372485.1 Crocinitomicaceae bacterium | reverse complement strand
AATTTCATTTGACACTAATTTATAGATTAATGGAAAATATATTTGATTTATAAGAAACTTTGAAAGTTAATTCTTCAAAAATAATGTATTTCCTAGTTTAATCAGTCAGTTTTTTGAATGACACCAAGTTCACTCCGAAACAAGTCCTATAGTTGATTTACCTTTACAAGTCGTACAGATTGTTTCCCTTGCTCTAATTCCCGCACAAAACGAATTCCAACACCAGCTTTATCTGCCAATTCCGGTTGTGTAACTTCCCCGCTAACAAATTTTACTATTTCTGTATTAATTTTTATATCCATTCGGGTAAGCAAGCTTATCGGATAATATTAAAAAAACGTAGCTTAAAGGTTTAAAAAAAGAAATATATTGAAATGTACCCGATGGATTGTAAAAAATACCTCTAGAGTTCAGGCAATACCCAACAATCTTAATAAATAAACATTTTCTTAATCATTTAAAAACTCTTTTGCAATATCCGTGAGTTGTTTGCTCATTGATACGATATTATCGATGTCATCAGCTGGTATTTTAGTTCCATTTCCCCCGATCTCTAGAAAATGTTTATCCTTATTAGATGTAATTTTTGCTATAATTTTTCTTTGATTATCATCTACTAAAATATTAAAGCTATTTTTTTGATCTCGGTAAGAGATACGGGATGAATCTATTTTTTTTATAGAATTCAAGATGATGGTTTTAATGGAATGATAAATTTGCAATTCCATTCCAGTTGTAATCACAAAATTCCCATTCTTTGATTCCTCTTCAATTAATTTCGGCAACACTTGTTGAATCGAATTTGAATTAATTAATCCGCGCAGTTTATCCTTAATTGTTTCATTCATCCGTTTACCAGGCATCCGAGCAAAAATGACTTTAATAAAATCATCTGAAGGATTTAACAATTCTTCAGTCAAGGCTCCATTGAACCCTTCTAGGAAGAAAGTATCTTGTGCCTCTTCTAGCATTATAGGCACGAAATTATCTCGAATGCTTTTGTGAAACTGGGCAAATTGTTCAATTTTACTATCATCAATTTCCGTGAAATCAATAATCATGAATGGATTGTGATGAAGTTTGTTTTTTTCTAGGTACTCGGCATAAAACCTCCATTCCAATCCATTTGTTAGAATGCCAATTTTTGAACCCTCAGTATGACTAAAGTAACCATTGAGTTGCGCACCTTCTTTATCTGTTAATTTCTTTCCAAATTTTTTACACTCAATAATTATTTCGGGTTTTTTACCTTTCACGATTAACCCAATATCTGCTTTGTCATTTTTTTGACCCCAGCCAGCATTTATTTCAGTGAGCATATCTTTTGGGTCCCTACTGTATCCGATTAATCCAAGTAAAGGTTCAATTAGATACATTCTTGTTTTTGCCTCATCCGTACACTTTTCGTCTAGCCCTGTAAAATCAAATTTCGCAAAGCTCTTTTTCACTGCGCTTATAATTCTTTTATCTACATTCATTATTTTGACAATTAAATTATTTCAATCCTTTCTAACAAATCTACAATAAAAGTAAAACAAAACAACCGAAAGTGTTAAATAAAACAACCTATTTTATGGGTGTGTGTTTCACAGCATTGTGGAATTTTGCTTCATGGAAGAATTCAATATTGGTGCACAGATTAAAGCTGTTTTGGAGTCCAAGGGAATGTCTGTGACGGAGTTTGCGAAGCGCATCAATAAATCCAGAGAGAACTGTTATTCCATTTTTACCCGAAAGACCATCGATACCGGTTTGCTACAAACCATCAGTACTGTTTTAGCGCATGATTTTTTCATGCAATTCAGTTCTTCTTACCAACAGATGTCCGAAGAGACGCAAAAACTGCGCGACGAAAATACCATCCTCAAAGAATACTATTCGCTTCTGAAAGGGAAGGAGTGAGGGATTTAATGCAATTGTCCGTCAATCGCTTTATCTAACTTGTCTATAGACCCCGGTTCGAGCCCCGTTGATTTATAGACAACCTGTCCTTGTCGATTAAGGATGAAGTGTGTGGGATATCCTTGAATTCCCAATTCAATGGTTTGCTGTTCAGCGATACTTAAAACTTGATACTTAAAATCGGTCGTTTTTAAGAAGTCTTTCAATTGATCCGGTTTGTTTAAAGCGATGGCTAAAAATTCCACGTCGTAATCCTTGTATTTTTCGACTAACTTATTCAAATCTGGAATCTCCATTTTACATGGTTTGCATTCGATAAACCAAAAGTTGATTACCGTGATTTTTTCCTTTTTGGGATTGAAATTTGACAAGTGAACTTCTTTGTTTTTTAAGGTGCGCAAAGGAAGATTTGCAGGAATGAACTCGTTTGCCAAATCAACCGTTTCGGGACCACTCATCCGCATCATCATCCCTTTTTCCTGCTCTGATGCAGTTCGAAGAACGAACGCTTTGACCTCTTTTCGGTCATTGATAAATGGCTCAGGAATGAGCTTGCCTGTACCTAAATAAAAGTCGAGGCTATCCGCAGGAATCTGACGTCCATTTGAAAGACATACCGGAATGGTTTTGCCATCTAACATCAGTGGTTGTGAAAAGTCCAAATCAGTCGGTTGGGCTTTGTGTAATTTCGATAGGTCTACTTGCGCAACGGTTAATCCATGGATCAAGCAAATAGAGAATAACAGGATGGTTTTAAACATGTTGTATAATTTAAAAATTAAACGTCAAACTCAACTTCGCTCCTGCTTGTGAGTAGTTGAAATTTGGCACACCAACACCAAGAGAAACCGGTGTAATGGCTTGACGAAGAACCACGTTCTTAAAGAAACAAAATTCAAGATTCCAGGAATGCTTGTTGTTGCCAATGAATGAGAATCCATGTCCGAATTCGAGTCCAATGGAACTCATGTTGACATCGAATTCCTTTTGAATGTTGTTCGTATTTGGAGGCATAGTGAAATCCTGAATATCGACCCAATCTTTGGAATTGCGCACGCCGTAATTCACGCGAATGGGAATGTACTTTGCCACATTGGATTTCATGCCGTCATATTGGAATTGATAATTGGCGCCAATGGAATAAAAATGATCTAAACTAGAAAGTAATTTGACATCCGCTTTTAATCCTACAAAATGCTGACGACTCAGGTATTTTCCTGCACCAACAGTCATGCAAATCGGTAAGTCATAAAAGTAACCATTGCCAGACGACCAAATGTAATAATCGTCCGCTACGAAGCCATTATCGGTTCCCGCTGCGAATTGTGTGAGTCCCAGCATAAAGGAAAATTCATCTGTTTTTCTTGGACGCACAAGCGTATCGCGAATGCGTTTGTTATACGTGACATTCTCTTCGAAATAATCGTACATCTCGCGGGAAAGGGAATAGTTTCGATTGTAGTTGTCGCGAAAGGTCAAATCTCCATCCTTCTGATTGAATTCGATGATTTCACCATAAAGGACTTTCCCCGATTTTAAATGAACAATGTCATAAACAACGGATTGCTTTGGTTTGGTTTGTGCCATTGCATTTGTTTGTTGTAAGCAAATGACAAGCGTCAATAGGATGAGGTTTCGTAACATGTTCAATTAATTTTGCCCTAAAAATAAGTCAAATCTGTGAATTTTCAGTTGCTTTAGGAATCCATATCTTTGCAGCGTGTCAAAATACATAAGCATAGCGAAGATCAGCGAAGGATTCTACAAAGAAAAAGGATCTAAGTTTTTCGCATTCGCAGTGCCCTGTAAAACGGAGGAGGAAGTCAAAGCATTTATTCAAGCCAAACGAAAGGAACACCATCAAGCTGTTCACGTGTGTTCTGCTTTTCGCTTGGGAAGTGACAAGAAATTGTACCGTTCAAGTGATGATGGCGAGCCTTCGAATTCTGCTGGTCCACCGATTTTAGGTCAAATTCAATCTTTCGATTTGAGTAATGTGCTCATTGCCGTGGTTCGCTATTACGGCGGAACAAATTTAGGCGTAGGTGGACTTATCACAGCTTACCGCTCCGCAGCAAAAGACGCGTTGGAACAAGCAGAAATCATTGAATGTGAAGAGGAAGTGGTGTGGGAATTACAGTTTTCTTATGCGGATATGCCTGGCGTTATGAAAACGTTAAAAGCGTATCCATGTACTATTGTAAGCCAAGAATTAGCCGAAAACGGACACATTACGGTGAGTATTCCGATGTCTCAAGAACGACTGATGTCCGAACTAACGGAATTTAGAGTCAATCCTTAAATTTTTCCTTCTTGTACGGGAAGATGTTGGACATTTCCCCAGAGTAATAAAATTCGTAGGCGACGGATCCAAATGTATAATCTTGCTCACGAATTTTAAAGTTTGAACCTCCTACGGCTGGATTCTTTTTTGGAATGGATTTTTGGTAGCCCAAGTTGAACAAGGAGGCTAAAATCTCCGGACGATTGTCAATAGGAAATCCTGCTTTTTCCCACTGTGTTTTGATTTGTTTGATGTATATCGCGGCGTATAAATAGGAGTAATAGTGATCTTTGTATTGCACCAAGCGTTTCACTCGGACACTCATGGTGTCGTTGTGTTGGTTGTTGTAATTGATGGTGGAATCGTAGTCCAATAGATGTGAATATTTATTTCCCAAATAATACATCGAAGTGGAATCCTTTAAATAACGTTCAATGCGTTGCGCGGTGTTTTCTTTGATTCCAGTAACTCCGTAAGATAAATTTGTTTCAAGGGCTAGCGTCTTTAACGGAGCGACAAAGGTTTTGAATCGTTCACGTCTTGAGTTGAAAAGTCGAACTTGTTCTCCAACAAGGCAGGCAACAATCATTCGTGATTCCACACCTGCTGCTTTTGCGGCGGAATCGATGTAGCGTTTGTCCTTGGCTACGGCTTCTTTGAAGTATTTCCATTCCATGATGTTCATCCAATCGAACGCGTTTAGTCCGCTCGCTTTGGCATCTAACTTGCGATTGGCGATGATGCGTTGCAAGGCTTTTTGGTAGGATTTTTTGTCTTTCAGCTTCAAATCGATGGCCGACAACATTTGCAAAGCCAATTTTTCGTCCTTAGAACTCACCCAAGCATCCATGATGTCACTAGCATTCTTTGGATAGTACTCGTTCAACAAGTTAATGCGTCCAAGGATTTCACTGCGGTACTGAACAATATTCGAACTATCTATTTTAAATGATTGGTTGTACTTATCGTGAATTTGTTGGTAGTAACGCGTATTGACATCCACAAGTCCAGCGTCATTAGTCAACTTGAATTTCATGGCCATATAAGTTCCTACCAAGAAAAATCCATAAATCGCGAAACTGTAAAGGGTAATTTGGTAAGGGATTTTAATCCATTTTTTCTGAAAAAAGGCGCGCATATTCGATGATTAACAGGGCTTTATACTGAGATGAAGGAAACAAGTTACGTTGATGCATATTTCTCCTGATAATCCAATGACGTTTACCTAGAATCGCTAAATTTGAAACATGGCTTTAATAAAAGAATGTCGTGGATTTACGCCACAATTTGGGGAGGATTGTTACCTCGCAGAAAATGCAACAGTTGTTGGCGATGTGATCATGGGAAATGAGTGCTCCGTTTGGTTCAATGCGGTGGTGAGAGGGGATGTGAATTCCATTCGCATGGGAAATCGCGTCAATGTGCAAGACGGTGCGGTCATTCATTGCACGTATGAAAAAACCAAAGTGAATTTGGGCAATCACGTTTCCATTGGACACAATGCCTTGGTGCATGGTTGTACGGTAGAAGACAATGTGCTCATAGGTATGGGATCCATAGTCATGGATGATTGTTACATCGAAGCGAATAGCATCATTGCTGCTGGCGCAGTTCTATTGGAAGGAACACGTGTCGAGTCTTGGAGTATTTACGCAGGCGTTCCGGCGAAAAAAGTCAAAACTTTGAGTCCAGAGCTATTTGCTGGTGAAGTGCAACGCATTTCCAATAATTACGTCATGTATTCCGGTTGGTTTAAAGAGAAAAAAGACTAACTTAAACGTTGAAACGATTCATTATGAAAACCAAACTAACAACCATCATCTGCGCACTTGGTGCATTCCTTGTATTAAATGCGTGCAAAGGCTCTAAGAAAGTTCAGTGTGAATCCTATAGTCTTACACAAACTGTTCAACAGCAAGATCTCGCTTCCAAATAAGCAGTTTCATCGATAATTCCTTTGTTTTTCTTTCTTTATGAAGGAGAAATCGTAATTTTACTCAACAAATTTGAGTACTATGAAATACGATCGAATCGACTCCAATCTATACATTTCGAATAGAAAGAAATTTACCGAACGAATGACAGCTAACACGTTAGCGGTATTTAATTCCAACGATATTTTCCCAATTAGTGCAGATAGCACGATGCCTTTTCAACAGCACCGTGATATTTTGTATTTGTCAGGAGTCGATCAAGAAGAATCGATTTTAGTTCTTTTTCCAAATGCAAGTAATCCCGCTCACAGAGAAGTGTTGTTCTTGAAAGAAACGAGTGATTTGATTGCCGTTTGGGAAGGAGAGAAATTAACGAAGGAAACCGCCTTTTTAACTTCAGGTATAAAAACCGTTTATTGGTTGCAGCAATTCCCGACCATCTTTAAACAAATGATGGCGGAAGCCCAAGGAATGTATTTGAATACGAACGAACATTTGCGTGCAAATACGGAAGTTGAAACACGTGAGGATCGCTTCATCAAACAAGTGAAACAAGATTATCCAGCACATCAATTGCATAAGTCAGCACCGATCATGCATAAAATTCGTTCCATCAAAGAAGCGGTGGAATTAGAATTAATGCAGCGTGCTTGTAAAATTACTGAAGCAGGTGTTCGACGCTTATTGGCGTTCATCAAACCAGGTGTTTGGGAATACGAAATCGAAGCGGAATTGGCGCATGAATTTTTGCGCAATCGTTCCAAAGGATTTGCTTACACACCAATAGTGGCCTCTGGAAAAAATGCATGTGTATTGCATTACATTGAAAACAATCAACAATGTCAGGACGGAGATGTTATTCTACTTGATGTTGGTGCCGAATACGCGAATTACTCATCGGATCTTACCCGTTGTTTACCTGTTAACGGACGCTTTACGGCTCGACAAAAAGCAGTATACAATGCAGTATTGCACGTGAAAAACGAAGCTCAAAAATTATTGGTTCCTGGAACAATCATGGCGGAGTACCACAAACAAGTGGGATCATTGATGGAAGAACAATTAATTGGACTTGGATTGATTTCCATGGATGATATCAAAACTCAAAACCCAGATTGGCCAGCGTATAAAAAGTACTTCATGCATGGAACTTCTCATTTCTTGGGACTTGATACACATGATGTTGGAATTTGGCACGAACCGATTTCTGCCGGAATGGTCTTTACCTGTGAGCCAGGTATCTACATTCCAGAAGAAGGACTTGGCATCCGTTTAGAGGATGACTTGGTTGTTCAATCGAGCGGTGCGCCATTTAATTTGATGGGCGATATTCCAATAGAAGCCGAAGCGATTGAAGACTTGATGAACGCATAGTTCATGTTGCATTACCGTTCTTTTGGAGAAGGCGAAACCCTTGTTTTCTTGCATGGATTTTTGGAATCTAGCACGATGTGGTCGTACTTGCCATTGAATGAGCTAAATGCTCATTGTGTTCTCATCGATCTACCTGGACACGGTCAATCACCGTTAATGGATACTGCGGAGATACCGAGTATTCGTTTTATGGCACTGCAAGTTCTTGAAATCTTGAAGGAGTTAAAAATAGCTCAATTCACCCTCGTTGGACATTCACTTGGAGCATATGTCGGATTAGAATTGTGTCAATTGACAACTTGTCAAAAACTCATTTTTTTAAACTCTAATTGCTGGAGTGACGACGAGCAAAAACGTCTTGATCGACTGCGGGTAGCAGATTTGGTCTATTCATCAAAAAATCACTTTATCCGCGAAGCCATTCCTGGTTTATTTGGGAGACCAAACGATTTTCAAGCAGAAATCAAGCAGTTAATTGCGGAGGCCAATCACATGAGTGCGGATGCGATAGCCTATGCTGCGTTGGCAATGCGTGAACGCACAGATTATACGGAGGAAGTATTAGCGAACCCCAAGAAATATGTGTTTATCCATGGAGAATTGGATACGCTTGTTTCAAGCGAACAGATGAGGTCGCGTCTTTCCAGTATTCGGGTTCACTTCCTTCCCAATGCAGGACATATGTCGCATATGGAGTCAAGTGAGGAAGTTTTTGAGTTATTGAAGAAAGAAAGTTAGGAAAAGTTTTTAAGGCAGATAAAAAATGACTAATTTAGTCATGACAAAAATAGGCATGAAAACAATCATTCAACAAAAACTTCAAGAAAAAGGAATTAAAATCCATGAATTAGCAAAGCATTTGAGCATAGACGCAAGTCTAATGAGTCGCATTTTAGCGAATAAGCGGAAGCCAAGTGACATTCAAATCAAGAAGATTTCGGAGGCATTAGATCTTCCGTATAGTGATTTATTGACTTATTATTTGTCCAGTGAGGTGGTGAAAATCGTAAAAGATTATCCGCAATTGGCACAAAGTGTCTTAGTCATGGCAGAAGCGCGCGTGAGTTACTTACTCAGTGATGACCGATTTGAAAACATCGAAATTGGCATTGGCCTTAAAGAAAAATTAAGTGAATTAAGTGCCTTGTCCAAACGTTGGCGTACAATCAAACCACTTGATGCTGTTCAATTAGAAAAACTTCAAGAGTATTTTCACACCGCGTATACATATGAGTCGAATCGCATTGAAGGCAACACCTTAAGTTTACAAGAAACACATTTAGTGGTCAATGAGGGAATTACCATCGGAGGCAAAAGCGTACGCGAGCATTTAGAAGCGATTAATCATGGCGATGCCGTGGCCTTATTACACGATTTAGTGAGTAATGAAGTTCCCTTCAATGAGTTCCGTTTAAAGCAAATTCACCACCTCGTTTTAAAAGGAATAGACGAGCGCAATGCCGGAAAATACCGTAACATACAAGTGATGATTTCTGGGAGTGAGCACACTCCTCCAGCGCCATTTATGCTCGATAAACTCATGGAAGATTATTTTATCTACTACGAGCAAAACCGCGAGCGTTTGCACCCTGTATTATTAGCAGCAGAAATGCATGAGCGTTTGGTAACGATTCATCCATTCATCGATGGAAATGGTCGCACTTCGCGTTTGGTCATGAATTTCATTTTATTGCAAAATGGGTACACCATCGCCAATTTAAAAGGCAATATTGAAAATCGTTTGGCTTATTATGCTGCTTTACAAAAAGTTCAATTGAACCATGATAGTACTGATTTCTATTCTTTGATCATCGATCATGCGCTCGCTTCTTTGAAAGAGCATTTGTTGTTAGCAGGGAATTAAACTATCGCTCCTTCGAATCAATGATAATCGTCACGGGTCCATCATTGATGAGGGAGACTTTCATGTCCGCCCCAAATTTTCCGGAGGCGATTTTACCGGGAAACATCGTTTGAAGTTGATGTAGGAAATATTCGTAAAGTGGAATGGCTTGCTCGGGACGCGCGGCGCGAATGAAGCTTGGACGATTTCCTTTTTTGGTGGAGGCGTGTAAGGTAAACTGACTGACTACGAGTACGGACCCATCCACTTCTTGAATGTTTAGGTTCATTTTACCGTCGGCATCCGAAAATACGCGCATTTGACTGACCTTTTGGATGAGGTAATCGGCGTCCGACCTGTCGTCTTCGGTTTCAATCCCAAGTAAAAGAAGGAACCCATGTGCGATTTCACCAACAAATTCATCGGAAATATGCACAGCAGCTTCAGAAACACGTTGGATTACGACTCTCATTAGTAATCACTTCTACGGTGTGGGTCGTTCGCGTCTTCGTGCATCAATTGCAAATAGGTGTTATAGCGATGTGGCGCAATTTCTTCGTTTTCGACTGCGTCTTTCACGGCGCAATGCGGTTCATTGATGTGTTGGCAATTGTTGAAACGACATTCCCCCAATAATGCACGCATTTCAGGAAAGTAATGTGCGTAATGTGCTTTTTCTAGGTCAACAATTCCAAAAGCTCGAATTCCAGGCGTGTCGATGATGAATCCACCGGTTGCTAGTGGATGCATTTCTGCAAATGTTGTGGTGTGTTTTCCTTGTTCGTGTGCTTTCGATATTTCACCAGTACGCAGGTCCAAACGCGCATCTAACGAATTGACCAAGGTTGTTTTTCCAACACCCGAATTCCCTGAAATCATGACTTGATGTCCATTGATTTCTTCGCGTAAAAAATCAACGGTGGACTCTTCAAGTGCGGAGATGGGGTAACACGGATATCCCGCTTTTTCGTAAACGGATTTCAAGTAGTGAAATTGTGCGTTTTCTTCGTCTGTAAATAAATCCACTTTATTGAAAAGTAAAGTAGTTGGGATGCGAAAAGATTCAGCAGCAACAAGAAAGCGATCAATGAAGGCTACCTGCGTAACGGGAGATTTTAAAGTCACCACCAAGTAAGCACGATCAATATTCGCTGCCAAAATTTGCATTTGTTTGCTCAGGTTGGTGGACTTTCGCACGATGTAATTGTGTCGGTCTTCAATCGAACGAATCGTGTAGTATTCCTCACGTCCTTCTATAAAGTCTGACTTTTCGTCTAGAATTACTCGGTCACCGGCCGCAATTGGATTCGTTGTTTTGAGTCCTTCGATGCGCAGTTTCCCGCGGATACTAGCTTGCACGACTTGTTGGTCCTCCAACAAGACTTGATACCATTTACCCGTTGATTTTAAAACGATTCCGTGCATGGATGCAAAGTTAATCAAACAGCGAGAAGCAACACTCAAGAAAAAAAATTAATAAATTTGATGTATGTACAAAAACACACTCGTCCTTTTTTTATCCTTGGTTCTTAGTTCCTTGTCGTATGCTCAAGTGACAGAATCTACCATCGATACAGCGATTGTGACAACACCGGAAAAAGATCCCGAATACAATGGTGGATTTGAGGCTTTAGCCCAGTATATCACAGCGAATTTAGAAGGCGTTTCAAATCCTAAAAAGAAAAGATCAGTTCCCAAAGAAGATTTATTTGAGGGAGGAAGAGTGATTGTTCGGTTTATCATTGAAAAAGATGGAACAGTGAGTAATGTTGTTTTGGAAGAGCGCTTGCGGAAATGTGAGCCCTGTAATCGGGAGGCTATTCGCGTTGTAAAAAACATGCCGAAATGGAAACCTGGCTCAAAAAACGGAAAAGCAGTTCGTACCTATGTTCGCTTGCCGATTAGGTTTGTGGTGGATTAACGGATTTAGCGCATCAAAGTGGAAATTAAATTTCCCTACCTTTGAGACATGAAACAATTTGGACTCATTGGCAAGCATCTTTCGCATTCTTTTTCACCGTCATTTTTCGCGGATTTTTTTCAAAAACAAGGAATTGATGCACATTACGCGTCTTATGAGCTCCAAGAAATTTCGGACTTCACCCCATTGATGAAGGATTATGTTTTTAGTGGATTGAATGTCACGATTCCATACAAAACGGCGATTATTCCGTTTCTAGATGAATTGGATCCACTTGCAGCTGAAATTCAGGCGGTGAATGTTATTTCATTTGAAAAAGGGAAGACGAAAGGCTACAATACCGATGTTTTTGGTTTTCAGCAAAGCATCAAACCCTTCTTAACTTTCCACCATGAGCGCGCTTTGATTTTCGGTACAGGCGGTGCGTCGAAAGCCGTCGCTTATGTGTTTAAGTCCCTCGGAATCGATGTGATTTTTGTTTCTCAAACGGAATCAACCGAAAGCAATCACTTCACGTATGCGGATGTCAACGAGCACATGATCGCTGCGTGTAAAGTTATTGTCAACTGTACGCCTCTTGGGATGTACCCGAATGTGGATGTAGCGCCAGAGATGCCGTACGAAGCCCTCAGTGAGGAGTATTTACTGATTGACTTGATCTACAATCCAGAGGAGACCTTGTTCATGAAACAGGGTAGAGCGAATGGAGCAACGTCCATGAACGGACTTTCCATGTTACAACATCAAGCCTTGAAAAGTTGGGAGATTTGGAATACCCCGCGTTAAGCCGCAGGGTTATTTCCGTTATTTCCAATGCTGTACCAGTCAATTTTTCTGGAGAAGTACATGATCAAAGCCAAGATGACAAATACACCGATACTTCCAATCAATAAGGCGAAGTCTTCCAATTGAATGATCACGAAGATGAAGATGTAAAGGATGCTCAATAATCCGGAAATGAATCCCGTTAATTTCGTTGATTTTAAAATTGCCTTGACATAGCCCGAGATAAGTAGTAGTGTGGCAAGTGCTGAGATAAAGAAGGACATATTGAACTTCAAATATTCTGAAATGGACAAGAGTAAGGTGTAGAAAATAACCAAGGCAATTCCGACTAAAATGTACTGAATTGGGTGAATAAATGCCGATTGAAACACTTCAATAAAGAAGAAAACCAAGAAAGTCAGTCCGATGAAAAGGATGGCGTATTTAATCGAACGATGCGATTTCTGATAGTTGTCAACCGGTAAGATTAAATCAACTCCAAAAGCTGAATAATTGATGTTGTAACGACTTCCAACCCATGATTGCGGATAGTTTCTGTTCAAATTCAATACGTTCCAATGTGCGGTGAATCCGTCTTTTGTTACTTTATTTTCATCTGGCAAGAACGAACCATTAAAGCTAGGAGTGGTCCAAGTGGAGGAAACGTTGATATCCGTTTCTTTTCCAACTGGCGTGAAGTACAATTGCTGACTTCCTTTCAATTTCAATTCAAAAGAAAAGGTGTAAATGTGATTGTCTGTTGGACTTAAGGCAATTTGCGCATTGATTCCAGATGTGAAATTGTCAGAAGTAGAAACACCAGGACTAAACGGAAAACTTAAATTATTCCAAGATAATTCAATTTGTTTTTCGATGCCGCGAAGATCATCGATGCCTACGTTTAAGCGTGCTTTCGTGAAATCGAAATTACTTGCAGGGATATCTAATTCCTCGAAGTTCAATTTATTAAATTCACCACTTACCTTGATAATGGAATTGTATACAACGATTTCATAAACGCCACGGTAGCGACGTTCTGGTTTCATTTCGGTAACGATTTTCAATTTACTTGGAAGAATGTGCAGTTTTTCATGAACGGTCACCAATTTCTCTTTTCCAGTTTCCTTATCCGTTTCTTTTGCGTAGCGCATGAAAGGCAAACTCATGATTGGCCCCTTAATGGTTTGAGCTTCGCCCCATTTGGAGCTCACTTCCTGTATCGCTTGTTCTTGTGTAGATTCTCTTTCGTAGATAATTCCGCGGATCATTGATGTCGGAATTAACAACAACAAGGCAATGATAACGATCGTTCCTATTTTAAAATAGAGGTTTGATTTTAGCTTATTCATGAGGAGTAGTTTTTATCTACAACGAAGGTGCGCTTTTTTTATTGTGTTTCAAAATTATAATAGCGCTTTTGTTAGCATGGACTTAGCGCGATTTTGTCGTTTACAAGCAACTAACAATCGAAACCAAGTGACAAACAACCGAATAAAAAATGGCGTTGTAGGAAACTTTGCAGAGTCGAATTCAACGAACGAATGGAAGAGCGACAAAAACAATTTTTCAACCTTTTTAAAAACAAAACAATGAATGCATTAAAAAACAAAGTGAAATTGATCGGAAGACTCGGCGTTGAGCCAGAGCTAGTGAAATTTGAAACCGGCCGAACACTCGCTCGATTTACACTCGCAACAAACGAAAATTACAAGGATAAAAAAGGCGAGTGGCATGAGCTTACACAGTGGCACACAATTAATGCCTGGGGAAAACTTGCGGACTTGGTTCAGAAACTTTTAAAGAAGGGACAAGAAATCATCATCGAAGGAAGGTTAGTGAATCAATCATATGAGACTAAAAGCGGAGAGAAACGATTTACGACCATCATTGAAGCAAGTGAATTTTTAGTGTTAACGCCAAAACCAGAGAAATAATGAACGATTTGAATCATGTGAATTTAATTGGTAAAATAAGTTCAACGCCAAAAATAATGGAGTTAGAAAATGGGAGACGCATCGCGAAATTTACGCTTTCCACGAAAGAACAATATTTAGATGCCAACGGTATTACAAAGACAAGGAGATGCTGGCATGTACTTAGTGCATGGGGACGTTGGGTGAAAGTCCTAGAGGAGATTGGGAAAGTCGGGTCCGAGTTAGCGATTGAAGGAAAATTGGTCACACGATTTTACCAATCCAAGGGTCAGCGCAAATTCGTTTCCGAAGTGGAGGTGAATGATATTGTAGTCATGTAATTCTTAAAAAGTAAAAAATGAACACCATTCGAAACTTCGTTACCTTGGTTGGTAACATGGGAAGTGATGCAAAAATCACAGAATTTGACAACGGACAACGTGTTGCACGATTTCAATTGTCGACACAAAAGAGTCTTCGTAAAAATAATGGAAGGTACACAGCGACGGTGGAATGGCATCGACTTTTTGCTTGGGGAAATATGGCTCAATTTATTGAGCAGTATGGAGAGAAGGGAAAAAAAGTCGCTATCCATGGCCGCTTGGTACAGCGCACGTATTTGACAAAAAATGGCGTTCAACGAGTTTTAAAAGAAGTTGAAGTGCGTCAAATTATAGGCTTGTAAGATCGACCAAACGTGCACAAGTAAAGAAGCGACTTTCGGGTCGCTTTTTTTCATGAATCGAGCTGAAAAGCATTTACAACATCGCTGATGCGATTAACAAAATCGGATTCGGTTTAGTTATTTATGCATTAAGCAGAAAAGAGGACTAAACATTTCTACTTTTAAAGGAAAGGGCAAAAACGATTCGTTTTTGCCCTTTTTCTTTTTTATTACTTCGCAGAATTGAAACAATGCATATTCGCACTCATTTATCCTTGCTCAAAAAAGAGTACCTTTGGCTGAAATACAATAACTATGTCAGAAGAATTAAAAGAATGTCCATCGTGTGAGTCACCGTATGGATATTCAACCGGAGAAAATCAATACATGTGTCCAGAATGTTCATTTGAATGGACCGTTGAACACACTCCTACTTCTACTGACGAATTGATTGTGATGGATTGCAACGGTGTTCAATTACAAACTGGAGATTCAGTTGTTGTCATCAAAGACTTACCAGTGAAAGGAATGCCCAAATCCATTAAATCAGGCACCAAGGTCAAAAACATTCGTTTAACCTTTGGAGACCATAATATCGATTGTAAAATTGAAGGATTTGGAGCAATGGGATTGAAATCCGAGTTTGTAAAGAAAGCATAAACTGCTCCTTTTTCCACTAAAATATCTTAAGTAAGAGGTAAACAATTGATTGTCTTTCGGTGTTATGTATGTGAATATGTTGAACACAGAAGAACTAAATCCGATTGATATCGATCGCATCATTGAAATGGCTTGGGAAGACCGGACGCCATTCGAAGCGATTTTTGTGCAATTCGGAAAAACAGAAACACAGGTGATTGCCTTGATGCGCAAAGAATTAAAACGTTCTAGCTTTATTCTTTGGCGCGACCGTGTGAATAGTGGTGTGAGCATAAAACATGCAAAAAAACGCAATCCAGAGATTACACGCTTTAAATGTTCTCGTCAAACGGGTATTTCGATGAACAAAATCAGTAAGCGCTAAATGGATTTTCCAACGAAATATGATGAAATACTTGCACGCATTCATCAAGTTGATCCCATCAAGTATGGTCAGACACGTAATTTCTTGAATGGCGCTGTTACGTACCTTTCCCCATACATCGCAAGAGGTGTGATCAGTACCAAGATGGTCTTAGATGTAGTTCTTGACAAAGGATATCAAGTGAATGAGATCGAAAGTTTTGTGAAAGAACTCGCATGGCGTGATTACTTTCAACGTTTAGGTCAAGTTCGAAATTTGGAAACGGATATAAAATTTCCTCAAACGGAAGTGGAGCATCACGAGATTCCATTAACTGTGGTAAATGCACAAACGGGCATTCAGGCCTTGGACTCCGCGATTGAATCTCTTTACGCTCATGGATACATGCACAATCACCTACGCATGTATACAGCCGCTGTCGTAACAAACGTTGGAAAAGCACATTGGTTCCTTCCTTCCAAATGGATGTATTATCACTTACTAGATGGCGATTTTGCCAGTAATCGCTGCAGTTGGCAATGGGTATGTGGTGCAAATAGCAATAAGAAGTACGTGGCAAATCAGGAGAACATCAATCGCTTCGCTGGGACTCAACAACATAACACATTTTTAGATTGTCCATACGAATCCTTGCCACCAAAAAAGGTTCCAACAGAACTTTTGGAAACCACTGACCTTACACTGGAAACGCAACTTCCAATAGTGGAAAACTTTGAAGTGGATTCCACACAACCGACATTCGTCTACAATTATTATAACCTCGATCCTTTATGGCACAAAGAGGAAGCGGGAAATCGTATTTTATTACTCGATCCAGCTTTTTTTAAGGAACATCCAGTGAGTTCGAATGTTCTCAACTTTGCGCTCGAACTTGCACAGAACATTGAAAATCTGAAACTTTTCGTTGGTTCTTTTTCCGAACTTGTAGAGAAATGCTCTCTAAGTGAAATATATTTTAAAGAGCATCCGCTAAATGAAGGATATGCTGGAACAGAAGAGCCCCGCGATTGGATCTCAACACAAATCACTGGATTTTTCCCTTCCTTCTTTGCGTATTGGAAACCTTTACAAAAAGAACTCATTCAAAAACAAGCACACGCATGATTATTGATTTCACACACTTAAGTCAGTTTGAAAGTCGTTACCGTGCAACATTGATTAACTCATTAGCTGGTATCAAGCAAGCTTTTTTGATTGGAACGAAATCAATCGACGGGCCATCAAATTTAGCCATCTTTAATTCATTGATTCACATTGGGGCAAATCCACCCCTGTGGGGGTTTCTTTGTCGTCCGGATACAGTTCAACGCGATACGTTGCGCAATATCCTTGAAACGGGACATTATACCTTTAATTTCATACATCGGGAGGACGCTGAGAAAGCACACCAGACTTCTGCAAAGTTTCCAAGTGAGGTTTCTGAATTCGAAGCCTGTGGACTAACGGAGCTATCCATTCATGATTTCCCTGTTCCATTTGTTGCTGAAAGTCCGGTTAAAATCGGCATGAAGTTCGAAGAAAAAGTGGACATTTCCATCAACGGAACCATCCTCATTATTGGCAGCATCCAGTTCATCGAACTCGATGAGCATTTTTTATCCGATGATGGATTCGTGGATTTGGCTAAAGCAAAGACCTTAACGTGTGCTGGATTGGACGCATATTTTGAAAACACTTTATTGCATCGTTTATCTTATGCTAAACCAGAGAAATGGCCGAGCAAATTGTAGACAAACCGGAAATTGTTGTTGTTTGGTTCAAACGTGATTTGCGTTTTACCGATCACGAAGCCTTGTATCAGGCACAAAAACAAGCACTTCCCATTCTTTTAATGTATTGCTTTGAGCCATCGGTCATGCAGTACCACGACAGTGATGTACGACATTGGCGCTTTGTTTATCAGTCTTTGAGGGAAATGAATGAGAAACTTCATGAACTCGATGCACAGCTTTACCTTTTTCATTCGGAGGCATTATCCGTATTCAAGGAATTGCAGAAGCAATACAAAATTCGCACGATTTTTTCACATCAAGAGGTTGGAAATAAGCTCACGTTTGATCGCGACAAAGCAGTTCAAACTTTCTGTTGTGCACACGAGATTACGTGGAACGAATACACGCACAATGCTGTTCAGCGTGGAGGTAACACTCGTCTGAATTGGGAAAAAAGATGGAAGTCCATTATGACTCAACAACCTTTTCTCGTCTCAGAAACGGATTGGAATTTACTGTCCCTAGATTCGTCAACGTACCTCGAGCTCAAAGGCCAAGAATTACCAATCGAAATCACCACCAATCATCCCAATTTTCAACCTGGAGGGGAATCTTTT
>JBILRU010000036.1:0-17698 GCA_044372485.1 Crocinitomicaceae bacterium | reverse complement strand
GAACCATGGAATACTCACATAACTACAGCGTCAGTTACAACATTCCATTGGATAAATTTCCTTTAACAAATTGGATCACTGCCAACGCAAAATATGCGGGAACATTCAACTGGCAGCGAGCACCTCTCGGACAAGCGCCATTTGGAAATACGGTTCAAAATAATCGCACTATCAATATGACCTTACAAGGGAATTTTGTGACACTCTACAACAAAGTACCTTATTTCAAACGAGTTCTTTCCGATGGCAAAGGAATGAAATCCAATGTCAATTCAAAAGTTGAAAATGCGGGAGAAGGTGGCGCTGCGGCCAAACCAAAACCTGGACCAACAAAATTACCAGAATTCAAACCAGCTAAACCTTTGGAAGAAATGACAGCCAAAGAGTTGAAACAATACGAAAGACAGAAAAAACGTTTCGACAAAAAACAACTTCGATTGCAAGAAATTAAAGACAAGGAAAAAGAAAAGGTAAATCCAATCGGTGGATTCATTGCACGACTCATCATGAGTGTGCGTAATGTATCAGGTACATACGCAATGACAGATGGAACCATGTTGCCAGGCTACAATCAGGAATCAAGCATTCTTGGAATGAACGGAAGCAGCCTCGGTATGTCTGGTTTTGTATTTGGCAAACAAGGGTATGATCTACTTGGAAGAAGTAATGGATACAATGTGGGGACACTTGCCCGCGATAATAATTGGCTTGTCCAAAATGAAAACCTGAACAAACAATTTACGACGACTCACACCGCGAATCTTCAGTTGAAAGCAACTTTAGAACCGATAAAAGATTTAAATGTAAATTTAAACCTCAGTAGAAATTATAGCACAAATTCTGGTGAATTCTACCGTTGGAATACGACAACAAGTGCCTTTGAAAGCCAAAGTAAATTTGAGACAAGTACTCTTACTTACACGACAGTAACATGGGGCTCTGCTTTCGTTAAAGAAGGAAAAGAGTTCTCATCAACCGTTTTCCAAACCTTGTTGGATAACCGTAAAGAAGTATCTAATTTACTTGGTGCGCAAAACTCCAACTCCACTCTTTTACCTAATGGTTACCACAGCGGATATTCAGGTTCACAACAAGAGGTAGTAATGGGTGCATTCTTAGCAGCTTACACCAATACGAGTGTATCGAGTAAATCGATTAATCCTTTATCGAATATTCCATTGCCAAACTGGACCATCAACTACAACGGTCTATCAAAATTTGCGTTTGCGAAGGACGTGGTGAAATCGTTTAAACTGAATCATGGATATTCTTCCTCAGTGAGTGTAAACGGAATGCAGACGAACTTGAACGCAGTGACAGATGCAAACGGACAAGCAACGGCTTTAGACATCAACAACAATTACATTGCGGGAATGCAGGTTCAAAACATCACCATCTCTGAACGCTTTTCACCGCTTATTGGAATGCTAGCCACATGGAACATTCTTGGTAAAAACATCACAACCAATTTTGAATACAAAAAAGACCGTCAAACAACCCTTTCCTTAAACAACAACCAAGTAACAGAAGTGCTTGGTAAAGAGATCGTGGTTGGAACTGTCATCAACATCCCGAAATTGAAATTGCCAATTCGAACCTTAAAAGCAAGTGACTTATTGATCAACGTGAATTTCTCCTTCAGAGATAATTCCACCGTGATCCGCAAAGTCGTAGAAAACACAAATCAAGCAACTGCCGGACAAACAACCGTAAGTTTCAAATTAGATGCGAACTACAAGTTGTCAGAACATTTGAGTGCAATTTTCTATTACGAGCAATTCCTGAATACACCTAAAGTATTCATCAGTTATCCAACTGGAAACTTGAAAACAGGAATTACCCTTCGCTTTGACTTGAACGGATTGAAATAATGAGTCCGATTATTCGCAATGCGCAACGAACAGATGTAACAGCCATTTTCGCGCTGATTCAAGAACTTGCCCTTTACGAAAAAGCACCTGAACAAGTCACCAATACCGCGGAACAATTGTCCATCGATTTATTCGACGATCACCTTTGTGAAGCCATTGTTGCAGAACTTGATTCGGAAATTGTGGGTTTTGCCTTGTACTACACCTCCTACTCTACCTGGAAAGGCGCTTGTCTATACTTGGAGGACTTCTACGTGAAAGAGGATAAAAGAAAACATGGCATCGGACAGTTGTTATTTGACGAAATTCTGCTCGTTGCAAAACGTTCCAATGTCAAACGCATGGATTGGCAAGTACTCGCATGGAATGAGCCAGCAATTCAATTCTATCAAAAACAGCAAGCGCTTTTAGACCCGGAGTGGTTGAACGGACGCTTATTCTTTGAGTAATGCGCAAGTTTTTCTTCCACCTGACATCATAGGAATACTGTGTCCAAGGAAATAGATATCACCGCCCTCCAAAGTGGAAACATCCAAGCTTTCGAGCAACTCGTAAACCTTTATGAAAAAAAGGTCCTCAACATGTGTTGGCACATTCTGCATAACCGAGAGGAAGCAGAGGACGCCACGCAAGATGTCTTTATTGCCATTCATCAATCAAAACACCTGTTTAAAGGCGAGTCGCAACTATCCACATGGATTCATCGCATAACCATGAACAAATGCCTGGAATACATGCGACGTGCGAAACGAAAAAAACGCTTTGGGATCAAGGTTCCCATTGATGAATCGTTCTTTGGTATAGAAAATGAGTCCCAACTCAATCCTGAGCAAGTACTGATGGAACGAGAACGGTCCAAAGCATTTTTTATAGCGGTACAACAACTTTCTGAAAATCAAAGAGCTGCTTATTCCCTGCACCACTTTGAAGAGTTTAGTTACAAGGAAATCAGTGAAAGCATGAACCTATCCCTTTCGGCCGTGGAATCACTGATCTTTCGAGCCAAGCAACAATTATTAAAACAATTAAAAGACCCAATTCTACAAAATTGGATTTAATACGCAAGAAAAATAACTAATTAACATCTAAGCAATTAGAATATAGCATGAAAAATAATCGAACGATTCAACCATTAGAAGTCAGCACTTCACTTCATGATAAACTCATGAAAAGTCCAGTGTATGCTCAAAAAATGAAAACGCGCACCCTGACGATAAGTATTATAACAACACTTTTAATTCTCATAAACCTTGTTTATTACATTTCCAACCAAGAAAATTTGTCGGAAAATCAAATTTTAGAGTCACAATACGCTAATTTTGGTTCAGACCTTTCCATTTAACACTGAAAAAATGAAAGCAAATCGCCTCCTCCTTCTTTGCATTGGAATTTTGATTGTCATCAATGTGTTTTTACTACTTGAATTGAACAAGCGTGGACAAGAAGGACCACCACATCCACCAAAATTGTATTTAGCACTCGGCATGAAAGGTAAGGAAGCACAATGGGCAGACAATGAATTTAAACGTCATGTTCGTGAAAAAGACCGGCTTTTGAACCAACAAAAATCATGGAGGAGAAAGGTGAGTCTAGATCCAAAAAAATCGGACCAAAACCAACGTATTTTTGTTGTTGTTAGCCGCATTCAATTTCAAATTGATTCTTGTACCTTCGATCACTTCATTCGGGTGAAAGAACATTGCACGAAAAAACAGAAAATCAAATTAAATAGCTTGGTTCGTCGCATGATAGATCGTACAGGGAAACCTGGTCCCAAAGGAAGACCATGAAGCAACTTGTCACGTTCATGGTATTCATGGTGTTTTCCCACCAAGCTCACACGCAATTGAATGTGTCCATTCGTTGGGGAAATGAACCAATTACGTTAGAAAAATACTACATCCTCGGCAAGGACAGTTTGATGTTTCACGAATTGAAGCTGTATCTTTCAGACTTTCAATTTGAAAAAGAAACGAGAAAACAGGTGCTCGTGGGACCACATTTTATTGATCTTGAGGACCCCAATTCTCTCGGCTTATTTCCCGATTTTCCCGTAGCAGAGTACCAATCGCTCCGTTTCCATTTTGGACTCGATAGTTCCTATCACGTGTCTGAAAGTGTCGATGGACCTTTAAATCCCATGAATGGCATGTACTGGGCATGGAATTCTGGTTACATTCAATTCAAATGCACCGGAACCTCATCCTCCATTCCCTTAACTGACAAAACTTTTGAATACCACTTGGGTGGATACCGTCAGCCATTTGAAACGCTTGAAGCCATTCAAATACCAATCAAGGGGAACACCCTCATTTTGGACATCAAACCATTTTTTGAGCAGACGGTCGATTTTCCATTGGTGCAACGCGTCATGATTCCGGGGAAACTTGCCCAATCCTATTGCCGAGAACTATCTAAATCCTTTCGCTCCGAATGAAACGCATGGCTATCATTTTCGGGAGCTTTGTTTTAAGTTGGATTTTCCTAGCGGGAATTCAAGAGGAAACACCTTTTTATGTTCCCGAGAAATGGCCAAAACCTCACTATGACTTTGCTCAAAATCCACTTTCGAAAGAAAAATTCGAATTGGGACGCACCTTGTTTTACGATCCGGATCTTTCTAGAGACAGTACCATTTCATGTGCGAATTGTCACCTTCAATATTCCGGATTTACACACATTGATCACTCCTTAAGTCATGGCATTGATGGAAAAATCGGAACACGAAATGCACCTGTGCTCATTAATTTGGCTTGGCAGCAATTTTTTCACTGGGATGGTGGCGTGAGTTCTTTAAATAAACAAGCCATCAATCCACTCACGCATGCAAAGGAGATGGACAATCGATTAGACGAAGTTATTCGAAGATTAAACCAATCGTCCTTTTACCGAAATCGTTTTTACCTTGCTTTTGGCGACAGTTTGATTGAAACAGCATACATGTTGAAAGCCCTTGCTAGCTTTACAGTCTCCCTCGTTTCGGCGAACTCAAAATATGACCAGGTAAAACGTGGTGAGTCCAGCTTTACCAATCAGGAGGAATCAGGACACCAGCTGTTTAAAAAGTACTGTGCTTCCTGTCATAAAGAACCATTGTTCATGAAGAATGAATTTAAATCAAACGGGATTGCGCTTGTCCCTGCACTCAATGATTACGGACGCATGGGCATCACCAACCGCAAGGAAGATTCGCTCCTGTTTAAAATTCCAACGCTCCGTAATGTGGAGTTTAGTTTCCCCTACATGCACGATGGACGCTATAAACACTTGAAGGAAGTACTCAATCACTATGGGAATTTGCATGCGCAACAACCTTACTTTAGTAAAGAACTAAAAAAATTAAACCGAGTCCTTAGCTCCAACGAGCAAAAGGATCTCATTGCCTTTTTAAAAACATTAAGTGACCAAGAATTTCTCTTCAATCCACAATTTAAATACCCAAAAAATGAGCGAAACGCAAGTTTTCAAAAGAATTAACCTCTAACTTTAAACAAGTCAAAAACTATGAAAAAAAAACTATTCATCTTGCTTATTATTGTTTGCGGTCAGCAGGCAATGGCACAATTAAATCCAGCGATTGAACATTGGATGATCAATTCGACAGGCATTACCGGAAGACATTATGTGCAAGGAAATTCAACACCTATTAACGAAACTACGTTAGCCAATGTTCAAACAGTTCAGTACTCAAACAATTGGGTGTACGTCACAGCAACAGGCGTACCTTCTTACATTACAGGTCCATTTATGGATGGGAATCCATCCTTAGCAACGAGTCAAAATGCAATTTTCAAAATGCCACTTAATCCAACTCAAAATACTGGAACGTTAACAAACACGACTGGTGGAAACATTGGGATATTCGTCAACGGTGTTGCGTTATTTGACTACCGTGACGGTGTGGCTTGGAATTCAAACTCGAATTCGTTATGCGGTGGATTGCCTGGAATGTCTCCTTGTCCGGGAGGACCAGGTGCATCGTTTTCTTGGAACCGAGATGCCATTCGAGCAGAAAAAGCAGGTTTCGATTGTTCCAAAGGACATCCAGCAATGGGAAATTACCACCACCACCAAAATCCAAGTGCGTTTAAATTGGACCTTACTGTCATTTCCAATGTGTGTGATTTATACGATGCCGATGGACTCTACGTCATTGATTCAACGGTTCATTCACCATTAATTGGTTATGCATATGATGGCTTTCCGATTTACGGTGCATATGGTTTTAAGAACGCCGATGGAACAGGTGGAATCATCCGTATTAAATCGAGTTATCAGTTGAGAAACATTACCGCAAGAACTGTCTGGGCAGACGGAACAGACGTTCCAGATGGACCAACGGTAAGCACAACCTATCCGTTAGGTTACTTCCGTGAAGACTACGAGTTCATCAATCATGCTCAAGCAGATTACTTGGACGTACATAACGGACGTTTTTGCGTTACTCCTGAATATCCAAATGGGATCTATTGTTATTTCGCGACTGTGAATGAGGAATGGAATTCAGCGTATCCGTACGTGGTTGGACCAACATTTTACGGTGTGAAAACAGCATCCAAAGTGACTTCTATCACAGAAACAGTGACAACATATACGTCATCAGTTGGAATTTCTGAGCTAACAGATCATCAGTGGACCGTTTATCCAAATCCAAGCAATGACATCATTATGGTGCAAGTGAAGGATTTGACCAATCAATCGTACACAGTGGAATTATTCGACGCACTTGGGAAACTAATCCAATCTCAACAAATTGTTCAAGGAAGTACCATCGCTTACTTCAACGCAGATACACTTTACAAAGGTGTGTATCACGTGAAAGTGAAGGGACAAAACGGATCCAAAAAAATCGTGATTCAGTAATATCGACTCAAATAGTACCGAAAAAAGGCACATTCATCATGTGCCTTTTTTTGTGTCCATAAAACGAAAATTCCTGATTTCACTCAAAGACAAAATGAAATATTCACAAAAAGGGGCACAATGTTCATTTGATGTTGAAGGATATTCATTTGATGGAATCAACAACAAACTTAGTTCCTATATTTAGAATGAAATAAGGAGAGAAACAGGATTCTTTTTATATATAGAAGTTGACAGGCTGCTTGGAGAGGCAGTTTCATTTTCTAGTTTGATAAGAGTTTAATAGTTTTTGTTGACGTCCCTCGGGAATGTATATGAAAAGAACCTGTCCTTATTACTGAAATCGTACCACTCAGACTTTAATGTCTACTACTAGGAAGGGCTGAAAAGCCCTTTTTTTATTGTATTCTATACAGAACTGGTCTGCTCGGACTCGCATCATTATGAAAAGCAGCCAATTGTATTTCTAGAATATACGTTCCATCCGCCACTTCATTCGGAACATAAATTAATTCGGTAATCGTACGTTCAAAATTTGGTTGTTTTGGAACGTTCCAAAATGCATGGTGAAAGGCCAAGGCTCCTCCATCCTCTTCTCGGTCAACAGATGGTTGGTCAACCAAAAAATGCTTTACTCCATATTCGTTCAACAACGCGACAATTTCCATATCAAAATAACATGGATTTGTTCCAGAATAATTCATTGATTTTTTATCAAGTCCATTAGGCAACGTTCGAATAAGCACCGCGTCGCTGAAGTCCTTCTGTAAATATGGTGCAATTTGTGCGGCTTGAACAACAAAATCACCGTTTTCCAATTGTACAGGATTAACCGTAATTAAGGTAGCACGATAGAAATATTCCTTTAATACATCATTTACGGCATATACTTCTTTCGTGATGTGTCCACAACATTCGGTATGTGTTCCATGTCCATGCGGATTGAAAAACACATCTCGAAAATTCACATTCCCCCCCTCTTGAATGCTTCCAATAAATCCATTCGCTCGAACAATTTCCATGCGAGGTGGATCGACATACCATGCTCTCACGTTTTCAGTTGAGGCTTGAAGTGACATTGATAAATCAATTGCTTCACTCGTTTCGATAAATTCGGACTTAGAAAGGTATAAACGCATGGAGTAAAAGTAAACATTCGCGACAATCTTTCAAAAATGCCTTGTTGAAATTGTTTTCAGATTTTGGCGCTCAAATCTTCAGAAGGGCTAACTTTGTGACATGGATCAAAATCAAGACAAACTCAAGGACATTATCTCGCATTCAAAAGAATACGGATTTATTTTTCCTTCATCGGAAATTTACGACGGACTCGCTGCCACATATGACTACGGACAATTAGGATCCGAGTTGAAAAACAACCTCAAAACATATTGGTGGAAGGCGATGGTGCAAATGCACGAAAACATTGTTGGAATTGACGCATCCATTTTTATGCATCCAACTACTTGGAAAGCTTCCGGTCACGTTGATGCCTTTAATGATCCATTAATAGATAATAAAGATTCTAAAAAAAGATACCGCGCAGATGTGTTGTTAGAAGAACACATGGAGAAAATCCGTCAAAAGATAGAGAAGGAGGTTGAAAAAGGAAAAAATCGCTTTGGTGCTGATTTCGATGAAATACAATTCCGAGCTACCAATCCAAATGTCCTTCGAAACGCGGAGAAAATTACGTCCATTGAAAATCGCATGCGCGAAGCATTGGAAAACAACGATTTAGAAGCCGTTAGAAATTTGATCGTCGATTTAGAAATCGTTTGTCCCGTTTCTGGTTCTAAAAACTGGACAGATGTCCGTCAGTTTAATTTAATGTTCTCCACAGAGCTAGGTTCCGTGGCAGGTGATGCTTCTACCATTTATTTACGTCCAGAAACAGCGCAAGGAATATTCGTTAACTTCTTGAATGTTCAAAAATCTGGGAGGATGAAAATTCCTTTTGGAATTGCCCAAATTGGAAAAGCATTCCGAAATGAAATCGTTGCGCGTCAGTTCATTTTCCGTATGCGCGAATTCGAACAAATGGAAATGCAGTTTTTCGTTCGTCCAGGTGAAGAGATGAAATGGTACGCATATTGGAAAGATGCACGCGAAAAATGGCACAAAAACCTAGGACTCGGCGCAAATCTATACCGTTTTCATGACCACATCAAATTAGCGCACTATGCAAACGCTGCTTGTGATATCGAATACAATTTCCCAATGGGATTCAAAGAATTGGAAGGAATTCACTCACGTACAGACTTCGATTTAAAGCAACACGAACAATTCTCGGGTAAAAAATTGCAATTCTTTGACCCAGAATTAAATCAAAGCTATGTGCCATATGTAGTAGAAACATCCGTTGGACTCGACCGAATGTTCTTGTCAGTACTTAGTGCTGCTTATCAAAATGAGAAATTGGAAGATGGCTCAGAACGCGTTGTCTTACGTATTCCTGCAGTCCTCGCACCTTACAAAGCTGCCGTTTTACCGTTGGTTAAAAAAGATGGGCTTCCGGAAAAAGCACGTGAAATCATGAAGCAACTTCAGTTTGACTACTCCATCCAATATGATGAAAAAGATTCTATCGGAAAACGTTACCGAAGACAAGATGCGATTGGAACACCTTTCTCCATTACCATCGATCACCAGACTTTGACAGATAATATGGTCACTGTTCGAGATCGTGACACTATGGAACAAATTCGAATTGGCATTTCAGACATAGAAGGACTTTTAGCCGAGAAAGCTAGTTGGAAAAGTGTTTTAAGCACCTTATAAATCTAGGGTGAAAATCGCGCTTGGATTTCTTTTTCTTTTTCCACTGTTCTGTTACTCGCAAATTCTGCTCAATCAGGAAGGCGAAGCATTTACAGAAACTCCATTTTTTAATGGAGTTGTCATTCGCTCCAATCACATTAAGACTATAGAAGGGAATTACTCTACTAAAAAACCTGGTGAGGTTATTCGGGAAAGTACAGATTGGTTTCGTTACCGCTTCGATGAACAAGGTCGTCTTTTGGAAAGCATCGATATTCGAACAGTAAACCGTAAAAAGGATACGACTTTACATCAATACAGCTACAATTCACTGAATCAACTTACGGAACATCGAAAAACAGAAAACGGAGGATTTACCACCCGTAAATTTGTATACGATTCCCTATATCGACTTCAATCCGAACTTACTTATCGCGAAGTTATGCATGCTCAGAACAACCAAGTTCTTCAATCCAATTTGGTAAACACGGAGTATTTTCAATATGTTTTGCGTCCAAACGAACGCGAGCAAGTGCGCTACAATTCCTACAAACTTCCCTACATGGACGAAGTAAGCTACTTCAATAAAGATGGCTACCTCATTGAGAAGAAAACGAATTACCGCATGAGCTCCATTGAGCATTCTACGAAATTTTCATATGAGGAACATGGACTATTAGAAGCAAAATCTCATTTTAACGACCAAGATGCGATTGCCGAACAAGAGTGGAAATACCGCTATGATCAGTTTGGAAATTTAATCGAGGTGCTTTATTTCCGATACGGTCAACTTCAAAAAGACCTTCAAATTGTTTTTGATACCAAAACACAATTGCTGGGCTCCACGATTCAGCGCGATGTCGAAACAAATTTCTTACTCATCCTTCGGTTTACAAAATTCACGTACTTCAAATAAGAGCAACGAATCCAACAACGTGAGCGTTAGATTTTTTTTCTCCTTGATTTTTTCGGAAATTTGGCATGAAAATAGGTAGAGCTCCTAAAAATTCCGACTATGAAAAAATTGTACATTCTAAGCATACTCTTACTTAGTATCACGTTTGCTCACGCACAACGAATCAACTACGACATCAGTTCTAAATGGTTTCTTGGATTAAATGCAGGTGTTACTTGGAATTCAAACGATGTGAAAAATGTCAATAGCTCCGGTTATGGACTCATTCTTGGCCGCTCGTTTAACTATAACTATGGTAAAAAAATAAGTTTCGACCTACGTGGGCGCTACCTTACTGGAACATGGGTTGGACAAGATACGAGCGTGACTCCATTATTGAATTATCAAGGTGGTCCACTCGATAGTTACAATGTAGATAGCAATTCTATCTACGTAAACAATTTCCAAACAAATGTCCGCCGACTTGCCCTTGAACTCGTATTACACCTAAACAGTTTTCATGAAAAAACAGGATTTGATCCTTACGTTTTTGGCGGAATTGGCTTGACTTGGACTCAAACCTATGGTGATTTATTGTATACCATTGACTCTAGTTCCTTGTACGATTATGCTTCTTTGCAGCAAGCTGGACCTATCGGACCTCAGTTAGCATCAACTTTAGACGGGTTGTATGAAACACGACTTGATGGCGGAATAGATAATCAGTATAAAGTAAGATGGATGCCTAGTTTAGGTTTTGGACTTGGATATCAATTGGGAAAAAGAACAAGTTTGGGTATTGAACACAAAACAACGTTTACCCGAGGAGATACCTTTGATGGATTTATATCGGAAAGTCCACGTCTGAAAAATGATTGGCACCATTACACTTCCGCGTACCTACGAATTAATTTTAAATCACGCGGAGGAAATACTTCTGAGAACTCCTCTAGTAATGTAAACAATTATACGTCGACAAATAATTGTCCAAAGCCAGTTGTCACTTTAGTTTCAGGTAATAATAGAACCGTGACAAATAGTCAATACCGCATTGAATTTAAGGTGAGTAACTTATTAAACGCCAGCGGAGCGACATTCCTGAACGACCAAAATCAACCAGTACTTTTTAATTACAATGCCTCTACAAATGTGCTGGATGCGATGGTTTCCTTACATGATGGGCAAAATAGATTTTACCTCACAGCTAGCAATAATTGCGGAAGTGAAACAGCGGGTGTGCTGGTTACGCTATTAAATTGCGTTACTCCAACCGCTACTTTTACCAGTCCAAACGGAGGGAACATTACCGTAAAAACTAACGAATTTGCCTTTAGCGCAATCGTCCACGGATCGGTAAATGCGAATGGAATCAAATTAGTGATGAATGGAATGTCCTTGAATGGCGCAACATACAATCAAGCGAATGGATTGATCCAACGTGTAATCACATTAGTTCCTGGAGTCAATACCATTCAATTGACCGTAGCTAACGACTGTGGAACGAATTCATACACAGCTACGATCAACTACGACAATTGCGTTCCAGTAAGCCTGCAATTATTGCATCCAAGTGCTTCGGGAACCACAACCAACTCCGCAAATTACACGTTGAGTGCAGCGTTGACAGGAAGCCTAACAAACGTGCAGGTGAGGGTGTTCCAAAATGGACTTCAAATACCAAATGTGGTGGTCCAAGCAAATGGTCAAATCCAAATACCAACAATACTTACAGCTGGATTCAATACTTTCAACCTGGAGGTCAGTAATGGCTGCGGAAACGATGCGGAATTGACAACCATCAATTATCAAAATTGTAGTGCACCCCTGATTTCGATTCAAAGTCCATTACAGAATCAATCACTTACAGCAACAGCAAATGCGGTTAGCTTGAAATCAACGATTAGCAACGTTGCGACAAAACAAAACATCAAAGTAATTGTGAACGGAATCGAACAATCGAATTTCACATTTAATGCAACAACGGGTGCATTAGAATTGGGATTAAATCCGGTCAGTGGAAATAACAGTATCACCATTACCGCAACAAATAACTGTGGTTCAGATGTCGAAACGATTCAATTTAACTACATCAATTGTACTGGAATTACGCCGAATGTCAGCATCCTTTCCGCAGGAGGGACAACCAATTCAGCTATTTATGCTTTATTGGCGAGTACCGTGAATCTTGGAGGAGTTGCTCCAACTGTACAGACCATCACGGTGAAACAAAATGGTTCACCTATTTCATTCAACCAAGCTTCCGGTCAAATAAGTGCCATAACTACCTTGATTCCAGGTATAAACACCTTTGTAGTGACAGCGTCAACTGCTTCATGCGGAACAGACTCTAAAACGATTACGGTGAATTATAATAACTGCATCGCACCGCAAATTACCCTGATTCAACCGACTACAACAGGTGGAACAACCAATAACGGAACGCTTCAATTTAAAGCAAGCGCAACTAATATTGTTCAATCACAAAACATACAGTTGGTTAAAAACGGACAACAAATTCCATTCACTTTTGCCAATGGAATCATTGATGCAAACATTACCTTAACGAATGGCATCAATACGATTACCTTATCCGTAAACAATACATGTGGAAACGATGCAGAAACCTTTACCCTAAATTATGTTCAATGTATACCACCTACCATTCAATTTTATTCTGCGATTCCGTCAGGTACAACCGTAACTAATGCCAACTTTGAGTTTAGCGCAATCGTATTAGGAGCAACTGCTCAAAATATGAGTTTGAAACTAAATGGTGTTTCAACTGCCTTCAACAATGGAAATGATGCCGTAACTTCAGCACTCGTTCTCAGTCCAGGACTAAATACCATCGTCTTCAATGCCAGCAATGACTGTGGCGTTGATGTGGAAACCATTACTGTGAATTACGATAATTGTATAGCACCTTCCATTTCTAATTTTTCAACGAATCCATCTACCGTCATCGCAAGTGCAAGTCAAACGATTACCGCAAATATTGCACACGCAACGACCCAAAACATCATTTTCACACAGAATGGGATTCAATGTCCGTTTAGCTTTGTGAATGGACAATTCTCTGCACCAATTTCACTAGTGTCTGGGGTAAATTCACTGGTGTTGTCAGTAAATAACAATTGTGGTACAGAACAACATACATGGAACATCAATTATACTCCATGTACTGCTCCAATTGTAACGATTGTTAACCCAACAAACAGTGGGTTATCTGTGAATGCTTCCTCCTACACTTTCCAAGCGAATTTACAAAACGTGACCACCACGCAAGGAGTATTATTTAGTTTGAACGGAGTAAGCTTAAACAACTTTGCCCTGACAAATGGCGTACTTACAGCTAATTTGAATTTGCAGAATGGATTGAATACAATTGTATTGAAAGGTACCAACGCATGTGGGACGGATATAAAAACGGTAACAATTTTCTATTCGAATTGTATCGCACCGATCATCACAATTACTACACCATTAATGAATACGGGCAATGTCACAACCGCAGCATTTACCTACACAGCTAACATTCAAAATATCCCTACAAATCAAGGTATTATTTTAAGTTTAAATAGCGTAGCAATCACGAATTATACCTTTGTCAATGGCCAACTTACTGCTAATGTTGTGTTGAATCCGGGTGTCAATACCTTCTACCTAAACGTCTCAAATGCTTGTGGAACTGACTCGAAAAAAAATAGCGTCACTTATTTGAATTGTCAAACACCGGTGGTAACAATCGGTAGTCCAGCGACGAACAATGTGACCGTTACGAATGCATCCTATACTTTCCAAGCGACAACGCAACATATGTCCAGTCTTCAAGGAATTACCCTACTCCATAACGGAACGCAAATCTCGAATCTCATATTTGCGAATGGACAATTGTCGGCTGGACTTACACTTAGTCCAGGATTGAATACGTTTGTGCTTTCGGCTACGAATACATGTGGAACTGATTCAGAGACAAGAAGCATCCAATACACTGCGTGCAACGCTCCTATCGTGACTATTACCAATCCATCAAGCATAAGTTCTACTGTTTCAAATGCAAGCTTTGCATTTAGTGCTACTATTCAAAACGCAAGCCTACAAGAATTAAGTTTGACAGTCAACGGAGTTTCTGTTGGAAACCTAAATCTCCTGAATGGACAAGTGAGTGCCATGGTAACATTGTCAAATGGAAACAACGAAGTAGTCTTGACTGCGACAAATGCATGTGGAACAGCTACAAAAACAGTGTACCTCAAATTTGAAAATTGTTTGGCCCCAATAGTCTCTATTTCCAATCCAACTTCTGCTAGCTCCACCGTAAATACTGCCTCGTATACATTCAGTGCGGAGATTCAAAACTTAGGCAACGGACAAGGGATCAATCTGACGTTGAACGGCACTATTATTCCGAATGCATCTTTTAATAATGGACAATTAAACGCCGTGTTAAATTTAACCAATGGACAAAATGTGGTTGTATTAACGGCATCAAATTCGTGCGGCACGGATGCTAAAACTGTAACTGTCAATTACGAGCAATGTTTGGTGCCAGTCGTTTCCATTTTGAATCCAGCGGATCTATATTACAGCATGTATAGTCCTATTTTACCTTTTCAAGCGAGCATTCAAAACATCTCAAATAGTCAAGGAATCAGTTTAACGGTAGCAGGAAACCCTGTCACAAATTTCAACTTTGACAATGGAAACTTATCAACTACCTTGAATTTACCAGAAGGAATCATTAACATTGTTTTAACTGCAACAAATGGCTGTGGAACATCCACTCAATCACGCACCATTCGTTATCAAAGTTGCATTGTTCCTGTCATCAATGTCACAACAGTTCCTCTTTCCGGAAGTACGGTAACTTTAAATAATCTCATATACACTGCAACGTTAATGAACTATATGCCAAATTGCTTAGTGCAGTTATTGGTTAATGGAATTGAACAAACCGGATTTGACAATTCAAATGGGAACATCAGCGCAGCTATTAACTTAGTCGCAGGTAACAATGATATTCAGTTAACAGCCATAAGCCCTTGCGGTTCGGACACAAAGTTATATACCGTAATTTTTGATGGAGGAAGTCAAAATATTGGTAACGGAAATTCCGATGGAATGATGCAGCAAAATCAACAGCCTGGTCAGAATAAAACAAATGAACCTCAACCAGCGCCGATTCAGACAAAACCTGTGACCACTCCAAAACCTGTTCAAACATCACCACCGCCGGCAAAACCTGCTCCTGTCCAAAATCAACCGGCACAGCCAAAACCTGTTACAACTCCTTCCAAGCCTGTTCAAACACCGCCACCACCAGCGAAACCTGCTCCCGTCCAAAATCAACCGGCACAGCCAAAACCTGTCACAACTCCTTCCAAACCTGTTCAAACACCGCCGCCTCCAGCGAAACCTGCTCCTGTTCAAAATCAACCGGCGCAGACAAAACCTGCCACAACACCCAAACCTGTTCAAACACCTCCTCCACCGGCGAAACCTACTCCCGTTCCTGCAGGAACAGTGATCAAGCCAACGACACCTCCGCCTCCACCACCTCCAGCACCTTCAGTGAAACCCTCAAATACATCGATACCAGAAGGCGGGACACCACAAAAAGGAGGAGGGAAATAAGCCTCCTTTTTTATTCGAAATAGTAGTAATTTTCATCATTTCTTGCTATATTCGCAGTCTTAAAATTTAGTGAAATGGCAATTATCGGAAAAATACGTTCGAAATCAGGATTACTTGTTGGAGTTGTAGGGCTTGCATTAGCAACGTTTATCTTGTCAGATTACCAACAAATGTTGGGAATAAATGAAGGTCAATATGGAATTGGGACTGTTTACGGGGAAAAAGTTGACCCGAAAGAGTATACAGTTGCAAGTGCTAAATTTCAGGAGCAAGGCAGAAACCAAGCGATGCAGAACAACAAAGAGTTTACAGATGCTGATATGGAATCAGCAAATGACAATAGCTGGAACTATTTGGTAGATTCAACGATTCTGAGTAAAGAGTACGAAGCGTTAGGAATTTCTGTTTCAGAACGTGAGTTCAATGCGTACTTAATGGCAACTGATGGATTCAACATTATTCAAGACTTAAATCAATTTTTTGTTGATTCATTAACAGGTGTTGTTTCTCCTCAATCGATGGTAGAAGGTAGAAAAAAACTTCAGTCTACGTTGACGAAGTTGAAAACAAGCAAAGAAGCACAAGCTGTTCAACAATGGAACGGCACAAAACAATATTACACAGATACAAGAAAACGCGAGAAATACTTCGGGATACTTGATCAAGCTGCTTACGTAACAAACTTGGAAGCGGAGGATAAATATTACTCAGCGAAAGAAACAAAATCCATTTCGTTTGTTTTTCGTCCATATTCAGACATCGCAGATGCGAATGTGAAAATTTCAGACAGCGAATTACAAGCTTACTACGAAGAACATAAATCAGACAAAAAATATGCGATTCGTTCTTCTTCTCGTGAAGTAAAAGTATTTGATGTAGTTGTTGCTCCTTCGAAGGCTGATTCAACGAAAATGAATTCAACCTTAAACGAATTAAAAGCTGGATTCATCACTTCAACAAATGATTCATTGTACGTTTTACGCAACAGTGATGTGAAAGTTTACTTCAATAACAAGCGCTCTACTGCTGTACCAGAAGGAAATCCAAAATCAAATCAATACCAAACGTACCCGATTTCTTACGATACAATCTTCAAATTAGCGGCGATCGGTCAAGTAGTTGGTCCATACGCAATGAAAGAAAACATGGTGATTTCGAAAGTGATTGGTTTCACACCATCACGATTAAAGGCACGTCACATTTTGTTGTCAACAGGTGGATCGAAAGATGCGAAAGTAATCGAAGCTAAACGCAAAACTGCAGATAGTTTATTGAAAGTGATTAACAAAGATAACTTCGTTGCACTTTCTGATAAATTCTCAGATGATACGCAATCCAAAAAAGCAGGTGGCGTTATTGATAATTTCCTTGAAGGCGACATGGTTGCGGAATTCGGTTCGTACTGTGCAACAGCTCCATTGAATAAATTTGGCGTAGTGAAAACTGAATTTGGTTTCCACATTGTGGAGGTAATGGAAAGAGATGCGTCTAAACTACCTGTATTAGCATCAATTTCAAAACAGTTCAAGGCTTCTGAAGAAACCATCAGCAACAAGGAAAGTGAAATCAATAATATCCTTTATAAATTGGATAGAAAAATTGGTAAAACTACGGATCTGTTGAAAAAAGTAAGCTTGTTTGATACCATTGTACGTCAAGCAAACTATGTTGCTCG
>JBILRU010000131.1:0-4934 GCA_044372485.1 Crocinitomicaceae bacterium | reverse complement strand
TAGGTATTTCCTTGTCCAAATTCCCGGTAAATAACTCGTTTGACACCATCAGCTTCTTCCAAGACAATAGGTTTTCCAGCTAATTTCGCTACGAGACCGGAATTTAAGTCGTGATACACATATTCTTTGTAGGAGCGAACTTTCGTTTCATCAATGCTCGCTTTTTCTGAGTGATACCAAGTGACCATTCTTACTTTGTAACCTTTCGAACGCAATAAATTGATAATTCCGTTTGATCCTCCAAGGTGTCCGGCACCAACGGCACAGAAAAAACTTGTTTTGGATTTTAAAATGGAATCAAGTTTTTGGGTCATGCGCACATTTCGTTTTTTAATGACCTCATCATAAAGCCCTTCCTGCATGGACATGTTCGCTTTCATGAATTTATCGATGGCAATTAAATCACCTTTTAAGTAAAGGTCAATTAATCGTTCGTGGGTGAAATTATTGAGTGCATCATCGATAAATTGTTTATTGGAAACTTGAAATTCATCGCTTAATAAATCGTATTGTTCTTTGACGCTTTCCAAAGGAATAAATTCTTTTCCTGCGTTTAAACAAAATTGTTGAAAATAGGCGTCTAAAAACTGTGGCATTCCATCTTCATCTCCATAGAACGTTTTACTTGCATCTGTTTCTGAGGTGTATGGACGTCCGTTCTTATCGTAAAGCGTTGTCGGCAAGTTTGCACGCGTATCTAAGTCGTTGAACAAGCCAAAAACATCTGTTTCGAGAATGATTTTATCTGTATTAATCATGGCTGAATAAACGGAATCGGCCAATTGAAATAATCTTTTGTCATTCGAATGCAAGGACCCAAAAACGTAGGATTTTTGTTTTAATCCATTTCCTGAAATCTCCCAAAGTAATTCTCTATCAGCAAAGTAATTTTGACCAAATGCTAAAAAGCAAGAGCCGTAAATTGCGAAAAGTATAACGTGGTATTTCATGGTAACTTCAAAGGTACATTTTTACACCGAATCAAATGAAAATTCGTTGCACATGTTGTTCCCCAAAAGCATAGGCAAGATATGCAAGGGATGGAATTTCTTTTGTTAAGATGATCGGGGACTTTCTTCCCAAAGCAATTTTTCCGTGGGTATCTGATATTTCTAATGCGGCTGCAGCATTGATTGTTAGTGCATTTATCCCTTCTTCAGGGGTCATCTTTTGTTTGATACATGCCAAAGACAAGATCGTCATTAAGTCGTAATTCGGTGAAGACCCTGGATTGAAATCACTGGCCAAAGCAAGTGGGAGTCCAGCCGATATGATACGTCTTGCATCTCCAAACGGTATGGACAAAAAGTGTGAACATCCTGGAAGAAGGGTAGGGATGGTGTTGCTTTGTTTCAATGCTTCTATATCTTTTTCGTCAATTTCTTCTAAATGATCTACAGAAATTGCCCCTAATTCAATCGCTTTTTGAACGCCACCAAGAATACTAAATTGATTTACATGCACTTTTGGTTTTAGTCCAAGGGCAATACCAACTTTTAGTATTTCTTCCATTTCAAGGACAGAGAAATAATTACGTTCACAGAACACGTCGATGTAATCTGCCAATTGTTCCTTGTAAATAGCGGGCAACATTTCATGAATAATTAAGTCGATATATCCCCGTTTGTTTTCTTTATATTCAATTGGAAAAGCGTGCGCACCTAAAAAGGTTGCTTTGATGGTAATGGGCATGCATTCTTTAAGCCGTTTGATGACGCGAAGCATTTTAAGTTCACCTTCAAGTGAAAGTCCATAACCAGATTTGATTTCAAGGGCACCTGTTCCCGTTTGAATAATGCGTTCAATTCGTTTTTTGGCAGCGACAAATAATTCATCTTCCGATAGCTCACTTAATTTTCTTGCAGAGTTTAGGATTCCACCACCTTTTGCCGCTATTTCCTCGTAACTCAATCCATGAATTCGATACACAAATTCTTCTTCACGTGTTTTCGCAAAAACAGTATGTGTGTGCGAATCCACAAAAGCCGGGAGTATATAACAACCGTCGGCATCTACAACTTCTACGTCACGCCAATCGAGAATCCCTTCCCATTCTGTCATTTTTCCGTAAGCGATTACCTCACCATCTTCTAGCGCTAAGTAGGCTTCTTCAATGATGTCTAATTGCTTCATTTCAGCACCTTTCCGAACGTACGGAATATGTTCACCGGCCTGCACGAGTCCTTTGATGTTTTTAATAAGGATTTTAGACATAGTTGGAATTTGATATAAAGATACTTGCTTGTTTCATTCACTCGGAAAATCGAGGAGAAAATTGTATATTTAGGTAAAAAGAAAATGAAAAAAGAGGAGTTGGGCTCATGGGGAGAAGATGAAGCGTTGATTTTTTTACAAGGAAAAGGATTTCAGTTAATTGATCGAAACATCCGATTTAAGAAATGGGAAGTAGACCTTGTTCTTGTGGATGGTGAAGAATTGGTCATCGTGGAAGTAAAAGCGAGATGTACCGCACAAATTGGCGAGCCATGGCGAGCTGTAACACGGGCAAAACAACGTCAAATAATCAAAGTTGCCGATCGCTATGTTCAAGATAACCAGATTGACAGAAATGTTCGTTTCGATATTGTTTCAATCGTACACAATCAATATCAAACAAGTATCGAGCACATTGCTGATGCCTTTTCAGCGTAACTGCTTAAATGTGTAAAGCACGGTTATCTGTAGCAGCTAATGCAGCTTCTTTCAAAGCTTCAGAGTAGGTTGGATGTCCGTGACAAATCCGTGCAATATCTTCTGCTGAAGCGCGGTATTCCATCGCGGTTACTGCCTCCATGATTAAATCCGCCGCTCTAGGTGCAATCATGTGTACTCCTAAAATTTCGTCCGTTTTTTCATCTGCCAAAACTTTGATGAAGCCACTTGTATCCATACTTGCTCGCGCTCTGCCCAATGCTTTGATCGGGAAACTTCCAGCTTTGTAGGCAATACCTGCAGCTTTTAACTCTTCTTCTGTTTTTCCAACAGCAGCAATTTCCGGCCAAGTATATACAACACCAGGAATCAAATTGTAATTGATATGTGGTTTTTGTCCGGCGATCATCTCTGCAACAAATACGCCCTCTTCTTCCGCTTTGTGAGCAAGCATTGCACCGCGCACTACGTCACCGATAGCGTAGATGTGACTCTTTTTCGTTTGAAGGTGCTCATTCACGTCGATTTGACCTCTTTCCGTTGCACTTAAACCTGCTTTCTCTAGGTTTAATCCTTCCGTGTAAGCTTTTCTTCCAACAGCAACGAGGCAATAATCTGCTTCGAGCGTTACCGTTTCACCTTTTTTGTTTTCAGCAGTCAACACCACTTTTTTACCTTTATTTTCGACTTTCACTACACGGTGTTCCATGTGAAATTTGAATCCTTCTTTTTTCAGAATTTTAGTAAATTCTTTGCCAATTCCGGCATCCATGGTTGGAAGAATGCTTGGAGCAAATTCAACGACTTCCACTTCTGCACCTAACCTTGCATATACTGATCCAAGTTCGAGTCCAATTACCCCACCACCTATTACCAGCATTCTTTTTGGAATTTCGGTCATGTTCAATGCCTCGGTAGAGGTGATGATGCGTTTTTTATCCGGTTCCATTCCTGGAAAAAAGTTTGGTTTTGAACCGGTTGCAATAATGATATTTTTTCCTTGTAAAGAAGTTTCTAATCCGTCGGCTCCGGTCACCAAAATGGTATTTGCATCGGAAAAAGAACCAAGTCCGTGAAACACGGTTACTTTGTTTTTATCCATTAAAAATTTTACTCCAGCGCATGTTTGACTTACCACTTCATTTTTGCGGTTAATCATTTGCGTCAGGTTGGCTTTCAAGCCTGTAATTTCAATGCCATGTGTTTGGAAATTGTGTTGTGCATTATAGAAATGTTCAGACGAGTCCAATAAAGCTTTAGATGGAATACAACCCACATTTAAACAAGTACCACCTAAGGTATTGTATTTTTCTACAAGCGCTGTTTTTAGTCCAAGTTGCGCACATCGAAGTGCTGAAACATATCCACCTGGACCCGATCCTACTACAATTACATCAAAAACATTCATTTCACAAATTTTAGTCAAAGTTAGCACAACAATTCACAAGTTAAAAACGGAAAGGGGATATCCGTAAATAAAAACAAACTCTTTTGTGATTTTTACGTTTATACTGTGGATGAAAAATTATTTGATTATTGGCTACGGATGGCTAGGCAGAGCACTAGCGGAAGAACTGAAAAGTGAAGGGCTGAAAATCTGGGTGAGTACTTCGGATGCCAATAAACTTCTTGAAATTCAAGCGAATGGTTTTTTCGGTATTCCATTAATTAAAACAAACCAAGTTCTTTCTTGGGATCAATTCCCTGAGAGACACTTCGACAAAGTTATAGTCACATTACCACCATTTGATGGTGTACTTGAATCCTTGAATAATCTTCTGAATTCCCTTTCGTTTTCTCAAATTGTTTTTACGAGTTCAACAGGCGTTTACACAGAGTCTGAAACAATGATTGACGAAGCATCCCCAGTGAATGAAACCCATTTGGTTTATCAAATGGAAGAATGTATCCGTTCACTTACTTCATCGACCTATCAAATTCTTCGATTGGCTGGTCATATCGGCCCAAATCGACATCCTCTTCGGTATTTCTTGCGTCACAGACGACCTATTTTTAATGGACAGGCTCCAGTAAATTTAATTCATCAATCAGACATCATCTCAGCGATTATTGTCCTTTTGCACGATATTCAACAAGATAAAGTGTACAATCTATGTTGGCCTGAACACCCCACAAAGGAGAAGTACTATGGTGATTTGGCCCTTGAAATGGGAGAAGAAAAACTGAACTTTTTAGTTGGCAATCATGGCAAGAAAATTGATGGAACTAAAATCACCAAAGAAACAGGGTTTAATTACCACTATTCGATACATGAAATCACT
>JBILRU010000129.1:0-4941 GCA_044372485.1 Crocinitomicaceae bacterium | reverse complement strand
CTGATAAAGACATAATGATGTCACCAGCTTGACTAATTTCAAAATAATACCAAGAAGGATTTGGTGCAGATCCAAGACAATTGTAATCATTTGTTGGCTCAGAAACAGAAGCGTCTAAGCCACCGCTATTTGCTGTAAATTGGACTCCTGAATCTGTGCAAATAGGTTCCACATCTGAACAACTTGTCCCTCCACTTTGAGAGAATACTATGGAGATGAAAAATTGAGATGCAAAAACGAAAAGAAAATTTCTCATGGTTTTGATTTAAGCATGTCTTCTAATTTCAATTTTTCGAGAGAAAGTTCTTTTCTGTTTTTTTCCATTTGATCAAACCATCCAATCTTTTTTGCTCTATCTCGTTGTTCTTGATCACCACTTACATAAGACACTTTAATGTCAATCGCTTGGATATGTGAGTCAATTGCAGCAATTCTAGATTGAATGGAAATTGTATCAGTAGACATAATTTGTGTCTTTGTACCCGAAATGGGTAAGACTGCATCATTGTTAATTAAAACAATGTTTTTTTTAATGGATTTTGCTTGATTTTGCTGAGCATTTAGGCTCCCAAAAATGCAAAAAGCAAAAAAGGTAGTAAATAGTTTCATATTTCTTAAGATATCAAAACAAACGAATTATTTCATGTGAGGTTGCCTAGTTGTCTATCTAACTATGCTTCAGGAGCTAACCGAAGAACAATACCATCGATATCATCGTTCAGTTGAATTTGACATCCAAGACGACTATTGTTTTTAACAAAGAAAGCTTGGTCCAACATGTCCAATTCCGCATCACTTTGTTCTGGAAGTGCTGTTTCAGATTCTAAGTAACATTGACAAGTGGCACACATGGCCATTCCACCACATTCGCCTAAAACAGGTAGTTCATATGCTTTGCATAATTCCATGATGTTCATGTTCATGTCTGTTGGTCCAACCAACGCATGTGCTTCACCTTCGCGATCGATGATGGTTACGTTAATCTCATTCATATCTTTAATTGTATATTCTAACTAAATTACTTCCGTTGAATTGAACGGCATATTGTCGAAGTCCAAAGGCGCTATTTGAAACGGGTGAACCGTCATACAAAGAAAATGTGGCATTATTACACGTATCCTTTAATACAAGAAAATTATCCGTGTCCGGAAAAAGCGGAAGAAAACATGTCCCATCTGGATCCACAGGTGAATGTCGGTCGAAGGCGATAAACTCATCAATTCCACGACGGTAAACGATGATCCCACGGGAACCTCCAACGACGTAATTCCATCCCCCTACGCCTTGCAATTGATTGTAACTCGGAAGTTGGATGTCAATCGTGATATCAAACGGGACATATGGGATTGGATTCTGATTGCCTTTGTCACACTTACTGGAGGACAAAAGAATGAAACAAGAAAGGAATAGTAAGGTTCTCATAAAACAAATATACTGAAAATCTCAGCTTACAATTCACTCATTTTGAGTTCCCAATCAGCCATTAATGCAGCTAATTTTTGTTTAGTAGCATCATATTCACCCAGAACTTCTGTGTGCGTATTGTTTTCATCAAAAACCAAAGTGGCAATATGTGCCTCCATTTCGGCAATGTGTTTCTCGGATTCATCAATTTTGCGTTCAATTTGCTGAACTTCTTTCTCAACTTTGACATTTGTAGGTCTCTTTTCTTGAACGGGTTTGTCTGCCTTGACAACTTTTTCCTTAACAAGTTCTGTTACTTTTCCAGTTGGAAGTTCCTTCTTAGCCATCTTGTACTGCAAGTATTCATTCAAGGTAAAGTGATGTATCTTTAAGTTACGGTTTTCAATATCCCAAATACGGTTGCAAAGTCCGTCTAAAAATTCACGGTCATGCGAAACGACAACGAAAGTACCTTCATAGGATTGTAACGCTCTTTTCAGTACATCCTTGCTTTGAAGATCCAAGTGATTGGTTGGCTCATCCAGAATTAAGAAGTTCGATGGACTCAATAATAACACACAAAGAGCGAGACGCGTTCGTTCTCCACCGGATAAAACACTCACTTTTTTCTCCACAACTTCTCCCGTGAAGAGAAAGGTTCCTAAAATAGAACGCAGGTCTTTTCTGATTTCTCCTACAGCAATGTCATCGACGGTTTCGTAAATCGTCTTTGTTGGATCTAATTTCTCCGCTTGATCTTGGGCAAAGTAAGCCACATTGACATTATGTCCGTATAAGACTTCTCCTTCGTAGTCAATGTCCTTAGTAATGGATTTCAGCAAGGTTGATTTTCCCACACCGTTTGGACCTAGCAATGCGATTTTTTCCCCACGTCCGACGGTAATATTTACAGATTCAAATAATGTTCGATCACCGTATGTCTTACTCAAGTCATTCATTTCAAGCACCCATTTTCCCGGATGAACACTCAAGGGGAATGTCAGCTTGATTTTCGAAACCGTATCTTTTTCCACTTCGATGCGTTCCGTTTTCTCCAATTTCTTCATTAAGGATTGTGCGAACGATGCTTTGCTGCTTTTGGCACGAAACTTCTCTATTAGTTGTTCTGTCTGTTTGATCTGTTTATCCTGTTGTTTTTTGGATTGCTCCATGCGTTCCATTTCTTCGGCGCGCATTAATTTATATTTGGAATAGGCGAAAGGAAAATCCAATACACGTCCTTGGTTAATTTCCAAAGTGCGTTTTGTGACATTATCAAGAAACAAACGGTCGTGAGAGATCAATATGACAGCACCATCAAATCTTTGCAAGTATGTTTCTAACCAACTAATGGAAATGATGTCGAGGTGATTGGTCGGCTCATCTAGTAGGAGAATGTCCGGATTGTTTACAAGTATTCTCGCTAACTCTGCACGCATCTTCCATCCACCGGAACAGGCCTGTATGAGTTTTTGTTGATCAAGGTCTGAGAATCCAAGTCCGTCTAATGTCGCCTTGATTTTTTCTTCCCATTGAAAACCTTCCAATACTTGAAATTCGTGATTTAATTCGCTCAATTCATCAAGAATTCCCGAGTAATAATCGGATTCATAGTCCGTACGATTGACCAATTCGTGATTAATAAAGTCTAGGCGCTCACGAATTCGATTTAATTCAAGGTTAGAAAGGAATAAGTAGTTGTATACTGTTTCTTTTGATTTAATGACAATATCCTGAGTCAAATAACCATAGTTTAATCCCTTTGGTTGATGAATTGCTCCTTCGCTTGGCGTGATTTGCCCGGATAACAATTTAAGCATAGTTGACTTCCCAGCTCCGTTTTTACCGACAAGTCCAATTTTGTCCCCGCGGTTCACTTGTACGCTTACTTGTTCAAATAAATAGCCTTGCGGCAAGAAATATCCTAGTTTTTCGAGTTGAATCATGCCGCAAAGTTACTCTAAAGCTTTTGTTATAGAATAAGAAGGCACGGTTTTTGACAGAAAAATTTAACAAAACACAACATAATTCCAAAAAAGTTGTTATATTTATTAAGAATTAATAAGAAGAGATAATGGGAAGACCGCCAACAAAACCAGCGCGATTGAGAAATGGATTTTATATAGAAGTTAAATCTCAAGGTTCAAGTGCAATTTTAATACGAAGAGACACAAAAGAGCAAATGCTCATCGCAGCTGAGGATTATAAAAGAACAAAAGATGTCAATATCAAAGGTGAAATGTTGAATGACAAATGGGTAGTAGAAAAATAGTGATTGATTAATACGCTCATGAATCAAAACAAAAATCGTGTGAATTACCGTTTTCCTCTCTGGTTAACGGTAATTTTTTTACTATTGATTTTGGTTCCATGTGCCATATTGACAAATCAAATGATTCTGGCAAAGCTATCTGGACTCATTTGTTTGCTAATTGTGATCGTTGCCCTTCGGTTTTGGTTTCGCGCGGCGAAGTTAAATTCCAATGTCCGAGATCGTGTCCTTATAAACAGAAACGATTGGTTTGATTTAGAACGATTATATCCTTCCTTATATAAGTGGAACAAAATGGATGTGAGTATTCTGAAAGATCGCATTGGATTATTATTGGCAAATGTAGAAATGCGTCGGAACAAAGAGGAGTTGTGCACACGCGCAGAGGCGATTGAAATGGCATTTCAGTTTTGTGTGTATTTTTGGGATGAAGATTATCCGAACATGGAAAACTCACACTTATATATAGGTACAGAAAATAGCTTCTTTTTGATGAATCGAGAAAACGAGGCGCTTTCCCAACAATGGACACTTGGATTTTCTCAGTCCTGCGAATCGATTCAAGCATTAAAAGCGTACTACAGATCAAATAACCAAGTAACGGTGTAAGAGTGTAGATTTTTCTGCACTTGTAAAACTCCAAATATCAATAGGTTATAATTCACCGCGAAAAAAAAATCAAAAAAACTTTTAAAAATTGTTGCACATCCAAAAAGAGTACATATCTTTGCACCCCACATCGGAACAAACAACGGTTAGTTTAAACATGTGAAAGTCTTAATGTTAATTAAAGCGAGAGTTTTAATAACGTCTAAAGAAGTTCTTTGAAGTATTGAGAAATAAGGAAACAGCGTTTTTAAGAAAAGAACATAATACATACTCGAGCTCCTATTAAAATTCAAAGTTATTATACAACGGAGAGTTTGATCCTGGCTCAGGATGAACGCTAGCGGCAGGCCTAACACATGCAAGTCGAGGGGCAGCACGAATTAGCTTGCTAATTTGGTGGCGACCGGCGCACGGGTGCGTAACGCGTATGCAACCTACCTTATACAGGAGTATAGCCCGGAGAAATTCGGATTAATCCTCCATGGTACTAAGACACCGCATGGTGATTTAGTTAAAGCTTCGGCGGTATAAGATGGGCATGCGTCCTATTAGCTAGATGGTAAGGTAACGGCTTACCATGGCTACGATAGGTAGGGGGCCTGAGAGGGTGGTCCCCCACACTGGTACTGAGACACGGACCAGACTCCTACGGGAGG
>JBILRU010000041.1:0-16445 GCA_044372485.1 Crocinitomicaceae bacterium | reverse complement strand
TTATTCAGGACTTTGTCTCTACAACTTAAAGCAATTCAACTTGTGCGAACAACGTCTCAAAGTAATGGACTTAGCCAAGTTTGACAATTTCGACGAAGAACAACATTGGTATATACTCCTTTGTTACAAGGTTCAAGGGAAAACACAAGATTTTAGCGATTTGAAACAGGAAATTATTCGAGCAAATGGATTCTATTCAAGTAAAGCTGCATCCTTAAATCTATAATTCTCAAACAATCCCTACCTTCGAGGTATGACGAAAATAGGCTATTTCCTGATCATACTATCTTTTTGTCGCGTAATCCATGCGCAAGAAGAGGCCATATACCTGGAAGGTAACGCACAAGGAACGACGTATCACATACAGTATTTCGACTCAAAGAACCGGAATCTTCAAAAAGAAATAGAGCGTTTATTGAAGCGATTCGATGCCTCCGTCTCAACCTATCAATCCACTTCCTTGATTTCTAAAATCAATCACAACGAGAAATATGGTAGAACGGACGACTATTTCAATGCTTGTTTTTTAAAAGCTAAGGAAATTTGGAAGTTAACAGATGGCGCTTTTGATCCTACCGTTTATCCACTTGTGAATGCTTGGGGATTTGGCCCGGAAAAAAAGAACAAACTAGAGCAAGCAAAAATCGACAGCTTGTTAACATTTGTAGGATTTGAGAAGATCACTTTATCACATGGTAAAATAACTAAGAGTGATCCACGCGTCTCTCTTGACTTCAATGCTTTTGCACAAGGATATTCTGTTGATCTCGTTTCAGATTTACTCCTTTCTAAAGAAATTACCTCTTTTGTGGTTGAAATTGGAGGAGAAGTCTATGCTCATGGTCAGAGGGACGGTCTTCCATGGCACATCGGATTAGAGCAACCCGTTGAAAATAAAACGAACGTTAATCCACTGAACGTGATCTTTCAAATTGAAAATATTGGTGTGGCAACATCGGGAAACTACCGCAAATTCACTGTCGAAAATGGGGTAAAAATCGCTCATCACATTGACCCGAAAACGGGAAATCCAACGAGTAATCAATTACTCAGTGCGTCCATTTTCACAGATAAGTGTATTTCTTCAGATGCCTTGGCTACGGCTATTTTGGTCATGGGTTTGGAAAAAGCGAAAGAATTCCTATCGGCACATACTGAAATTCAAGCGTATTTAATTTACAGCGATGAAGATGGAAAATACCAAGTGTACATCACTCCAAAGCTGATTGATTGGATTGCTGATGAGCAATAAAAAAGGGGAGCAATGCTCCCCTCTCACACTCTTTTAGTTAAGATATTATTTATTGATCACCACTTTGTGTTTTGACATGGATGAATCGTTTGTAACACAAATAAAGTAAACACCACTTGTCAAGTTAGATAAATTCACTGTTTTAGAAACTTCGTTCATTTGTACGTCCACTGTAAATACTTCTTCACCCGCGAGGTTCATCGCAGAAACTCTTGTTGCGTAATTAAACTCAACATTAAAAACTCCATTTTCGCTTGGATTTGGCTTAATGGAAACAATCAAATCTGACGTTTTTTCTTCCACACCTACTCCACCAGGATTCCATGCCAAAGTGATGTTTGTGAAATTTGCATCTGAAGCGGGCGTTTGAACATCTTGTGAAGTGCCTTTAACAAATGTGTAGGTTCGTGTTGTTGTTGCTGCCGAACCATGGTTCCAAGTGCTTTCTACAGTGATTTTATACGTTCCATCTGCCACTACATTTCCAGAAGCATCTTTTCCATCCCAGCTAAAATTTCGGTTTCCAAAATTCGCTAATGTTGCTCCTGTTATTGCTCCAAGCACATTGCAATTTGCCGACATGCAATTGCCTGCAGAACCACCAGATTTAACCGCCCAAACAGCTAAATGGTCGGACGTTCCTCCACCAGCGTTACGTGCACGTGTTTTTACAAATGTTCCAGTACTTGACTCAATCCAAACGGCCATCACATTTTTAGTTCCGTCATATGAAGTATGAGGAGTTTGAGAAAAAGCCAAGGTAAGTGTCCCAGTAGTTTGAGCACTTAATAAAGTAGAAATGAAGAATGATATGGAAAGGAATAGTGATTTCATGGTTTTCGAATGTTATAATAAACAAAGGTATCTAATATAAATCAAGTTTTACGTGGTAAAGGAGCGGAAACGTAGAATTCATAAATCATTCGTTGCTATTTATGTATTCAACAAGTCTTTTTGCTTCGAAATGTTCAGGGTTAATTTTCAAACACACCTTCAATTGCCTCCGAATATTAAACTTGTTTTTTTTGAGTGCAAGTTCCATTTGTGCTGCAAAGACATGTGCGTCCGCATTTCCGTAATCTAAGTGATTCACCTTCTTAAAATCGGATAAAGCTTTTTCGTGCTTATTTGAATTTTTATAAAGAATCCCACGTAAAAAGTAATTGTCGGCATTTTTAGGGTCAATTTCAATTTCTTTCGTTAAATCAGAAATTGCACCCAAAGTGTCTCCTAGATTTTCGCGCATGATAGCTCGGTCAAAGTAGGCCAAAGAATCTTTCGGATTCAGTTCGATGATTTTCGATAAAATGCGTTCTGATTCTTTGAATTGATTTCGATAACCATATTCGGTTGCTTGAGCATATAAAAACGTTCGCTCGGATTGACCATAAGTCAAGCTTGAAAACAACACGAAAAAGAATATAAGAAAACGCATAAGCGAAAGACTAGTTATCTAATTTTCCTTGATAAATCCAGCATTCGATTAACTGAATGCTTGAATCTGGAAGAGCGGGACCGCCTTGTGGCATCAGTTTATATCCAGAGTTACGCATCGAGCCTAAAACAGCATTGGCGTGAGATGAAATTGTTGCATAATCGGAAAGATTGTATCCTCCAGAAGCATTACCGCTATCGTGACAACTTGTACATTGTTGCTGAATTAGTGGAAGCACATCATTTGCAAAGGAAACGGTTCCGTTACACGTTGGGGTTTGTGAGAATGGTGTTTTTTCCTTCGTACAAGAACTTGCAAGAAAAAGAGAACAAAGGGTTATAAAAAGGATTCGATTCATTTTTGAGTAGATAATTGATAAAAAGTAAAAAACATGAGGATAGGCAAAAAGTGCAGCGGGATAACGAATCCTGGATAAAATTCAGTTGCGTCCACATATACTCGTTCTGTCATGGGGTATAATATGCTGACAAATGTCACAACAGAAAACGTCAATCCGAACCAAAACGTTGGATTTTGTTTGATTACCCTTGTAAATACGAGGTGAACATAAAACAATATCAAGCTAAACGAAATGAGTCCAAAAGCGACTTTCCAAATTGGCAACACTGTCGAGAAATCAAAGAGCAATTGATAATAAGCATATGCGTAAAGTGTCCCGATAAAACTCGCACAAAATGCACTCGTTAAAGCAAGTTTTACATTCATGTCTTATTTTTTCACGGGGATATTAAAGATAACTTTCATTAAATCCGGTACGACATCACTTTTGTGTCCGACTTTAAATTCTATGCGATTGACATTAAACGTTCCTTTAAAAGTTACTTGATCTCCATTTTTTGTATAAGATGCGGGAATCGTATACTGTTTCGTGATGCCTTTGATGGTCAAATCACCGACAATGCTCAACTCAGTTCCTTTTTTGACCACTTTCGTAGATTTGAATTTTGCAAAAGGGAATTTAGCAGCATCAAACCATTCTGCAGTTTGGGACTTTTTATTCATCATTCCATTTCCGGTAGAGATCGACTTGACATCAATTTTCAAATTGAATTCCGTTGCTTCGATATTCGTCTCATCAAATTCAACATTACCGTCCATCGTTTTAAACGAACCTGATGGATCCTTGCTCTTAAAATCTATCGCATAGCCAGAAGTTACTTCGTAATGCGCACTTGGCATCCAAGCGATTGAAGTAGAAAGCACTGTTAGAACGATAAGTCCGATGGTGGAAATTGCTTTTTTGCTCATGTTCAATGATGTTAATCGTTAGAAAATTTGCGACTCACGCTAAATCCAAAGCGAAATTGTCCTTTGCTCCAGCTTTGGAAAGTATATGGAATAAACTGTGTTTCTCCGAGTCCGGCAGCGTTGGTGAAGTTGATCGTAAAATTATGTCCGAAAGTGAACCACTCGAGGGCAATTCCTAATGAATTTTTGTATCCAGTTTGACGAAAAGCACTGTTACTGAACACCTGGTAATATTCACCAACCAACGCAAAGCGACTCGTTAATTTCACGCGGAGAGCGCCGCCCAAAGCAAATAAATCATTGATATCATCTGCCGCAACATAATTTCGGTGGACATACGTTGGCATCAGTGCAATAGATGCTTTATCACCAAAGTGACGCGCGATATTTACCTGAGTAAAATAAGAAAAACGGTGAGCAACTTTTGGAAAACTGTTCACTTGTGAAAGATCGGATGATGCTGTCATATACGTAAACGTTGATCCACCAATAACTGCCAAGGAAACCGGCATTTTGTTTTTCTTTTGAGTTAACGCTCTATACTTCACGAATCCATCCAACAAAGATCGGTAAGGAGCTCCTGTTCCTTTGCAGCGTCCAAAACCTATCATGAGCTTATCTGTCACGCCATGTTCCAGGGCGATGCGCATGTCTGAAAGCATGTCAAAACCAAACATATTTTGAACTCCGCCATTTGTTCCTGCGATGTCACCAAAACGGTGTTCAATGCGAAAATCTGTGATTCCTTTTGCGATTGTTTCAACGGAATGTCCGGAAACGATGCGTGTAGAAGCAAACGTGATTGGCTCATCTTCTTCGTAAACCTCTTCAACAGGCGTGTCCTGCGCGAAGCTTATTTGACATGAGCAACAGAAATAAAATAATGTAAGTAGTAACTTGTTCATGTTCGCAAGGTTTGTTATTATAGGTGGATAAACTTCTGTTTTTAACAAATTTAACAAGTTCGTTCTATCGATTTTTTCGCTTTTCGGACAGCCACTTTGGTACTTTTTCTTCCTTAGTCGCTTCTTCACCTAACAGTTTTTCAATTAAGTCAGGTCTTTTCGCTTTTGTTAAACGTTGTCTGATCCAATCTTTGTTTTCACGTTTGTACCAGAAGAAGAATCGGTTTTGATTCAATTTCTCTTCACGCGTTTTCACCGTTTTAATTGGCTTCAAGGTATAAGGATGAAGTCCAGTGTAATAAATGACTTCCGCAACGGTCATTGGTGTTGGCGTAAAATCCTGCACCTGTTCCAATTGGAATCCCATGTCCTTTGTTTCCGCCGCAAGATTGGCCATGTCCTCTTCCTCACATCCTGGATGAGAAGAAATAAAATAAGGCATCAATTGTTGCTTCAATCCATGTTTTTCGGAGAGTTTATCGTATTTCTCCTTGAATTTATGGAAATACTTAAAGGATGGTTTTCTCATCACACGAAGCGTTGCATCAGAAGTATGTTCCGGCGCGACTTTCAATCTCCCACTGACGTGACGCGTGATTACTTGTTCAATGTACCTGTCGTGATTTCCGTCTTCGTTATTTTTATTGAAGTCATCCACCAATAAGTCGTAACGAATTCCTGATCCAACAAAAGCCTTTTTCACTTTCGGATGGCTGTCGATTTTCTGATACAACTTCGTCATCTGTTCGTGAGACGTATCTAGGTTATTGCAGATCACGGGATGGATACAACTTGGCGAAACACATTTAGCGCAAATTGCTTCATCTTTTCCTTTCATTTTATACATGTTGGCAGAAGGACCACCAATGTCAGAAATGTATCCACGGAAATCCGGATGATTAACTAATTGTTCTAATTCTCCCAAAATAGACTTTTCACTTCGCGAAGCGATGAATTTCCCTTGGTGAGCAGAAATGGTACAGAAACTACAGCCGCCAAAGCAACCGCGGTGCATGTTGATGGAGAATTTTATCATGTCGAAGGCAGGAATAGCTCCGCGCTTCTTGTATTTTGGGTGTGGTAATCGCGTGTATGGCAAGTCGAAACTTTGGTCGATTTCATTTTCCGTCATCGTTTTGAACGGTGGATTGATCACGAGCGTTTGGTCACCAACGTGTTGAATGATTCGATTTGCTTCCCATTTATTGGATTCTACTTCCACAATTTTAAAATTTGTAGCGTATTGAATCTTATCCACTAAACAGGTTTCATGACTAGCCAATTCAACGGTTTCCCAGTTTTTATTTCTCGGCAATTCTTCCGACTTCGGATTCAAAAATGCCACTTGGTTGATTGTTTTTGCTTGGTGAAATGGAACACCTCGCTTCATGAGTTTCAAAAGTGTTCTCAATGGCTGGTCCCCCATTCCATACACCAAAAGATCTGCACCCGAGTCCACTAGAATTGACGGCATCAACTCATCTTTCCAGTAATCGTAGTGGGTAACACGACGCAAGGATGCTTCGATTCCACCGAGAACCACTGGTACATCTGGATAAATTGATTTTAAGATTTGACTGTAAACAGTTGACGCATAATCTGGACGAAATCCTGCTTGTCCACCTGGCGTATAGGCATCAGTTGAGCGCAAGCGTTTATTTGCTGTGTAGTGATTGACCATGGAATCCATGCATCCGGCTGTTACACCAAAGAACAAACGTGGTTTTCCCAACTTTTTAAAATCGCGCAAATCATCTTGCCAGTTCGGTTGTGCAACGATTCCAATACGAAGTCCTTCATCTTCAATGATGCGCGAAATAACGGCTGTTCCAAAACTTGGGTGGTCGACGTAAGCGTCTCCAGATATTAAAATCACATCAAATTCCTCCCATCCGCGCTTTTCCGCTTCTTTGTGGGACATTGGAATCCAATCAGAAATTGGTCTTTCTATACTCATGGGTCAAAATTACGGATTAAACACAGGATAGTTTCATAAATGAAATCTATTCATATATAAGAACATTTCAACATGCGAACTTGTTTAATGATTAATTTTGTCCCCTAGTAATTAACATAAAAAATAAAAATATGTCATTTGAATTGCCAACATTGCCTTATGCATATGATGCATTAGAGCCACACATCGACGCACGCACGATGGAAATTCACCACACGAAACACCATCAAGCTTATATTACCAACTTAAACAATGCGATTGCGGGAACAGATTTGGAAGGGAAATCCATTGAAGAAATCCTTAAAGTATGTAAAGACATGCCTGCAGTTAGAAACAACGGTGGTGGATTCTGGAACCATAATTTATTTTGGGAATGTATGTCTCCGAATGGCGGTGGGCTTCCAACAGGAGAATTAGCGAGTGCTATTAACGAAGCATTTGGTTCATTCGAAAACTTCCAAGCGGAATTCGCGAAAGCGGCAACCACTCGTTTTGGTTCAGGATGGGCTTGGTTGTGTGTAACGAATGGAAAATTAGAAATCTGTTCAACGGCAAATCAAGACAATCCATTAATGGGTGAAGGATGTCAAGGGACAGCAATCCTTGCATTGGATGTTTGGGAGCATGCATACTATTTAAATTACCAAAACAGAAGGCCGGATTATATCCAATCATTCTTCCATGTAGTAAATTGGGATTTTGTAGCAGAAAAATTTGCAGCAGCAATCTAATCTAACTTTTTCGTTAGAAATAAAAAAAGCGACCTAGGTCGCTTTTTTTATTTTATCAGAATATCCTATCTAAAAATTCACTTGTGCTTGTATTCGTAAAAGATTTCCGCGCTGGTAATTATTTTGTTTTGCATAATCTTCATATCTTCTAGAAGACATTGTATACATAAGAACTAGTTCAAAGTTTTTATTTGGTTGCCATTCCGCACCGATTTCCAATTCTTCCACTTCGTAACTGCGTGCATCTAACTCGTGTTTTTTACCTCCATCGTATTTTTGATAACGAACAAATGGAATAAGTGTTTGTCCTTTATAGTCGATTTTATATGACGCCGTAATAAATCCACCATGCAAACGCTGATTAGTAATTGAATCCGCTAATTTGTCAAACTCTGGGCCAGTACCCACATTATATTCAGCGAGAATACCGAAAGGTTTTGGATAAAGGACGAATGTTCCTCCTACTCTCTCATCAAGGTATGTTTTAGTTTCATTCGATTTAACACCTGAAGAAAGACTAGAAAGTGTATAATCGCCTTTGTAAGCTTGGATTCCTGGCTCAAAAATCTGTTTCTTCCATTCTAATGGGTAGCTAAGACGAGTAACGATGTGGCGATTAGAATTTAATTCAGGTCGGTTTGCAGTTTGACCATTGTAAATCCCAAGTCCAAAAACTCCGTAATCACCAGACCCTTTCAGTCCATCATTTACTAAAGAAGAGTATCGTTTTCTGATTTTCGCAGGAGCATAATAGAAAAACACACCTAAATCGCGTTCATTAGTAACCGCTGAGTTCATAGCATCAGCCCGATCCAATGGTAAGCGATTTTGTGAGGATTGCATATTTTCAAATCCGTAAGGAACTTTGCTTTGACCTATCCGAAGTCTGAATTCATTGTCTTTGTCCAAGCCCAAATCAAAATAAGCATCTCTTAATTGAGCGAAATGTAAGGTAGAAGAAGAAGGTGCACTTGCAAAATCCGGCTGTACATAAAGATAAACTCGAGGACTGATTTGACCGTAAATAATAACACGCATTCGGCGTATAAAAAAGCCATTATCTCCGCCCCAACTTTTATCACATTGCTCGCAGCCTAAATCTTCGTTTGTTTGAAGAAGGCCATTGTAACGTACTTGAGCATAACCTCTAATGCTAATTGACTCAAACCACTTTTTTGACGCGATCGCGGATTTCTTAACGGTGTCTTTTGAAATTTGACTAAATGACACCCCAGTATTTAACAATATGATTGCCAACATAATAACAAATAAACTATTTCTTTTCATATTTATCAATTTGAAGACAAAACTATGCTATTAATGTTGCCTTAACATTGGGATCACATCTATTTAACTTTTAAATAATTTTCTTAACTTTTTGTTAACACTGGAGCGATTTTTATAGAATTTTAGTTATTTCTGAAATTCCATTATCATTTTCAATCATTGGAAATTCCACAAGAATGAAGATCCTGCATTTGGAAGTAATGTTATGTTTACGTTATCAAACAAGATAACTTTTTGCCCGACCACGTCAAGAACCTACATTTGTAAAAAAAAATTAATGTTATGGCTGGAATTTTAAGTTACTTTTTACCCAAAGACAAAGTGTTTTATTCTTTATTTGAACAGGCAAGTGATAATCTAGAGGCTATCGCCAAAAAATTGGTTCAAGTAGTACAGGAGCCAGATTTCGGCAAACGCGCTGTTCATATTTCAGAGATGCAAGATATTGAGCATCAAAATGATAACGTTACACATCAAATTTTTATTGAATTAGGAAAAAATTTCATCACCCCTTTTGATAGAGAAGATATTCACAGCTTAGCTTCGGCTTTAGATGACATCGCAGATTACATTTATGCTTCGGGTAAGAAAATAAACTTTTATCAAATCGATCCAATTTCTGATCAAGGAATTCAAAAAACAGCAGAAGCTATTTTAGAAGCTGTTACCGCGGTGAAAGAAGCCGTAATGGAATTGCGCAATTTGAAAAACACGCAGAAAATCATTGAATGCGTTATTAAAATCAATAGCATCGAAAACAACGCTGACAACATTTTCGATATGAGTATTGAAAGGTTATTTAATTCGGATGTAGATGCTAAAGAATTAATCAAACGACGCGAATTATACCAAGTAATGGAGACTGCAACTGACAAATGTGAAGATGCTGGAAACGTGATTGAATCTATCGTAGTAAAATACGCTTAATTATAACTAACTAGAACAAACGTATGTTTACTCTATTAATTGTGGTGATTGCAATCGCCCTATTATTCGACTTAGTAAATGGATTTCACGATGCCGCGAATTCCATTGCTACAGTAGTGTCAACGAAAGTATTAACTCCATTTCAAGCAGTAGTTTGGGCAGCAGCTTTTAACATTATTGCCTTTTGGGTGTTTGACATGAGTGTGGGAAATACGGTAGCAAAAACCGTCGACAGCAACGCGATTGACCTTTGGGTGATTCTAGCCGGACTTCTCGCAGCTACTTTTTGGAACTTATTGACATGGTGGTTGGGAATTCCATCCTCTTCTTCTCATACCTTAATTGGTGGATTCGCTGGTGCAGCTGTAGCTCACGCTGGATTCAGCGTAATCGATTCTGCAGAAATTTTTAAAGTTGTCTTATTTATATTCCTTGCGCCGATTATCGGTGGATTTATCGCCTACTTGATCGCTGTAGTAACAATTAGTCGTTCCTTTTGGAAAAAAATGTTGGTCATCCTCGCCTTGTCCGGAGTAACCATTATGGTTATGGAATACATGATTGAATACATCGACATGAAACCGATCATGCTGTACATTGTAATTGGAATGATTAGTGTATTTATCCTTGTTTACATTTGGTTCGAACTCGTTCATGGTAAAAAACCTTCAGCAATGAAAGAAGCGAACATGCACAAGAAACTTCAATTGCTTTCTTCTGCAGCCTTCTCTTTAGGACACGGTGGAGCCGATTCTCAAAAAGTAATGGGTATTATTTGTGCAGCCTTACTTGTTTATGGCAACATGGGACGTGAAGGTAAATTAGATAGTTCCGTTCCAAAAGATCTTCAGATTACGGAATTGATGCAAATTGAATACCATAACGAAGAAGACAAATTGGAGAAATTCAAACCTGAAGTTGCGCAGATTGACAGTGCCATATACTACCTAGAGCACAAAGAGATTGTTGATGCGTCAACAGGTGAAGTTGTCTACGATAAAGAAGGAAAAGTTAGCGATGGATATGCGAAAGCAACAGTTCCAAGTTACAAGGAGATTGACGATGCATTAGGGAAAATCGAAGTATACACCTTAGGTGACGCTTTGTGTGATGCCAAAACAAACGATACTGTTTTCACCGATAAAACCCTCAATACACGTTATGCTTACGCAGGTATTTTTGGAAACTATGTGGATGAAAAATCAGGTGAATTAAAAGAAGGATTTAAGATTAAAACAAAAGTTCATTCAGACACAATGCCATTTTGGATTGCGTTTGGTTGTTACTTAATGATCGGACTTGGGACCTTAATGGGTGGATGGAAGATCGTTAAAACGATGGGAACTAAGATTACGAAGGTCACACCGTTGGAAGGTGTTTGTGCCGAAACAGCAGGGGCATTGACCCTGTTTACCGTTTCTCAGTTTGGAATCCCTGTTTCAACGACACACACCATTACGGGTTCAATTATTGGCGTTGGTGCCACAAAACGCCTTAGTGCAGTACGCTGGGGAGTGACAATCAACTTACTATGGGCATGGATTCTAACTATTCCCGTTAGCGCTGGACTAGCCGCAATTTTTTATTATTTAATTGTTTGGTTACGTTAAGCACTTTTTCTTTAACCTTTTTGAAAGCCGTTTTAGACGGCTTTTTTTGTATTCAATACATTTGTTTTGAGTTAAAATAATATTAACTTTAACCCGAATCATTATAAAAAATCAACTATGAGAAAATTATTACTTACTACTTGTGCTTTAGTTTTGACATACATGTCAACCGCTCAAGTAACCGTAGCGGGGGTTTCTCCGCAGTCAATCGTTGCGAATTATGCGCACACATGGGTAGGCCCAGCCGATGGATGGGGAAGTCCAGACTTTACCATTCCTGGGACATTCGTTCAAGACACACTGAAATTGGCAGATGATGGCACTCCAGGTGTAAATGCGCAAGGGAATCCTGTATCTGCTTCTGGTTGTAACTCACTTGCTCCTGGAAGTTTAGCTGGAAAAATTGCTGTTATTTTTAGAGGTGATGGGACGACAAATACCAATTCTGGCGGCTGCGAATTTGGATTAAAATCTTTCAACGCAGAACAAGCAGGAGCAGTGGCTGTTATCATCATTAATCGTAACCCGAACGAAGTAATTAATATGGGTGCAGGTGCGGATGGAGCGAATGTTACCATTCCAGTTGTTTGCATTGATTTATTAAATGGCCAAGCGTTAGTTGCTGAAATGGCCAATGGACCAGTAGTAATGTTCTTAGGAAATAAAATTGGTTTGTATCCAAATGATGTCTCTTTGAACGCAAACAAAGCGTTCGCCCCAAAAGGAGGAATGATACATTCCTTATTAGCACAAAATGGGACTGAATTCAATTTTGAAATTGGCGCGAACATCACCAATCAAGGGAATTTAGCTCAAACAGCGATTTCTTTGAATGCAAAAATTACCAATCCATCCGGAGCTACCGTTTACGACAACACCATTGCCAATTTATCAATGAATGCTGCCGACACAACCGGAATTGATGTTTATCCAGGTCAAGCTAACTTTTTCCCAGCATTCTCAATGGCAAGCTACCCACAAGGAACGTATACCCTTACGTATACTGCGGATTTAGGAGCTGCTGATGATTATCCAAATGATAATGTAATTGAATACACTTTTACCATAAATGACTCGTTATTTTCTTATTCAGCCATTGATCCTGCTACTAATGCTATGGCAGCAACAAACTTTTACCGTCCTAACGGTAATACGACTAGCTATTCGATTTGTACCGTGATTAATGATCCAAATGCAAGCCGCGTGGCTGTTACTGGACTTTATTTCGCTGCTACAACTGCAGCAGGCTCTGTGTTGGAAGGTGAAGAAATATTGTTGTCACTATATACTTGGGATGATGTCTTTACAGATTTAAATGATGCGAATTTCCCAGCAAACAATGCTTGGACATTGTCTGAAGTAGCTTCCGGGAATTATAATTATCCAAGTGATTTGCAAAGTGATGTTGTTTACGGTGCCTTCCCTAATCCGATTATTTTAGCAAATAACCAACGATACTTAGCTTGTATTCAAACATATAATTTACAAATGTATTTAGGTTATGGAAGTCAAAATTACACATGGAACACAGACTACTATTTACAACCATTATTTCCTAACGAAAGTGATTTAGATCGTTTTGCAGTAGGATTTGGAAGTGACCTGCCTAGCGGTCTTGGTGTAAAAATGATCAACAAAAATTCCATTGGTTTGGCAGAAGGATCTAAGATAGAAGGAATGGCTTATCCTAACCCTGCAACCGACTTAGTGACTATTTCCATCGAAGGTGAGGGTGTAGCAAACTTAACAGTAACAGACGTTGCTGGAAGAGTTGCTATAACAAACCAAGTTACTTTGACTGCTGGTCAAGCTGAACTGAACATCGCAAACCTTGAAGCAGGTGTGTACATTTTCAACGTAGTTCTTGAAAATGGTAAAACTGCACAATTCAATGTGGTGAAAAAATAATTCGATTTTCGAATAAGGAAAAGGGTCGCTCATCGACCCTTTTTTTATGGCCAATTTTTAGCCCATTGAATTCCTTAAAGATGCCCAAGCTTTTATTATCTTTGTCCTGATGAAAAAAGCAACATATACGGTAACTGCAGCTTTGCCTTACGCGAATGGACCATTACACCTTGGACACGTCGCTGGAGTTTACCTTCCAGCGGATATTTTTGTTCGTTTCCTTCGCATGAATGAGCACGATGTCGTGTTTATCTGCGGTAGTGATGAGCATGGTGCAGCCATCACCTTGCGTGCGAAAAAAGATGGACTTACACCGAAAGACATCGTGGATAAGTATCATGGAATCATCAAAAATGCCTTCGAAAAATTTGACATTTCCTTCGATATATTTCATCGAACATCATCTGAATTACACCATCAAACCTCAGCTGATTTTTTCAAAAAATTACATGATCAAGGAAAGTTTATTGAAGAAACATCAGAACAATATTACGACGAAGAATACCAACAATTTTTAGCAGATCGTTACATCACAGGTGATTGTCCGAAATGTCAAAGTACTGGCGCTTACGGAGATCAATGTGAGAAATGTGGAAGTGACTTAAGTCCAACGGAATTAATCAATCCAAAGTCCACGTTAAGCGGAAAAACACCTATACTGAAATCCACTTCACATTGGTACTTACCCATGGATCAACACGAACCATGGTTGAAAGAATGGATTCAAAACGGAATCTTAGACGGCGTTCAACAGCACGATCCAAAGTTGTGGAGAAACCAAGTGATTGGACAATGTATGTCTTGGATCAATGGTGGACTAAGACCTCGTGCCATGACCCGCGATTTAGATTGGGGTGTCAAAGTTCCATTGCCAAATGCGGATGGTAAAGTACTTTATGTATGGTTGGACGCACCGATTGGCTACATTTCAGCAACCAAACAATGGGCGCTTGACAAGGGAAAAGATTGGCGCTACTATTGGACAAAATCCGAAGCTGGAGATCGAAAACTCGTTCATTTCATCGGAAAAGACAACATCGTTTTCCATGCGATTATCTTCCCGATTCTTTTGAAAGACCATGGTGATTTCATTCTTCCGGACAATGTTCCAGCATATGAATTTTTAAATTTAGAAGGAGATAAATTCTCTACTTCCCGCAATTGGGCGGTTTGGTTGCATGAATACTTGGAAGCCTATCCAGATAAGGTTGATGAGTTAAAATACGTGCTCACTGCTATTGCCCCAGAAAGCAAGGACTCCGAATTTACCTGGAAGGAATTTCAAACGCGTATCAATTCAGAATTAGCAGACATTTACGGGAATTTCGTGAATAGAACCTTGGTGTTAACGCATAAATATTACGAAGGAATTGTTCCGAGTCCACTTGCCTTTTGTGCAGAAGATCAAGCGGTATTCGACGCCATTGAGCAAGCTCCGAGACGCATTGCCGAATTAATGTATGCCTACAAAATTCGTGAAGCTCAAACGGAGATGATGCAAATTGCCCGTATCGGAAATAAATATTTAGCGGATCAAGAACCTTGGAAAGCCATCAAAACAGATCCGGAACGCGTTCAGACCATACTTTATGTTGCCTTACAAATTACTGCGAATCTACAAATCGCTACCCAGATTTTCTTGCCGACTACCGCACAGAAATTAGGAAAGATGTTGAATGCCGAAAGCCTTCCATGGTCCTCGTTTGGAAGTTCAACGTTATTAGCTGCCGGACACCAAATTGGTGAAGCGCACATTTTATTTACAAAAATTGAAGACGAGCTTGTTCAGTCAGAAGTAGAAAAACTTCAAGCGAGCAATCAACTTACATCACCTTATCCACCTATGAAAGACCTCATCAACTTCGACGATTTTAGTAAAATGGACATGCGTATGGGAAAAATCCTTGAAGCAGAAAAAGTAGAAAATGCGGATAAACTCTTAAAGTTAAAGGTCCACACAGGAATTGACGAACGTACGATTGTTTCAGGAATTGCCGCACATTACGCACCGGAAGATATCATTGGAAAAACTGTTTTAGTACTCTTGAATTTAGCACCACGTAAAATCCGAGGAATCGAATCACAAGGAATGATTCTAATGGCTGAAAATGCAGAAGGCACTTTGAGTTTCTTGGCTTCAGAGAAAGATTTTGGCGAAGGGCCTACAGTTGCCTAAATAAAAGTATTGCGTATTCTAAAAAAAGGCGTATCTTTGTAGCCCAATGAACGCTGAGCGAAGCGGAAAGTCATTGAGATTTCAGTTCACCAAAACTGAATGAATATAATAAAATAGCAATAACTAAAGATATATTGCGGGGTGGAGTCCGCCGCGGCGGAGTAGCTCGTCGGGGATCAAACCCAAAATTGAAATAATGAAGCAATAACTAAAGATATATTGCGGGGTGGAGCAGTTGGTAGCTCGTCGGGCTCATAACCCGAAGGCCATCGGTTCGAGTCCGGTCCCCGCTACTAGAGAAGAAAAGTCATCAGAAATGGTGACTTTTTTTATTTTACGCCTCTCCAAAGACCTTGAAAACAAAGGGATTCTTAGGAAAAAATAATTCACGTAACGAGTTAGATAACCCCTATGTGACGGGTTAATCCATAATCCTTTTGGAAAGACTGTTTTCTGTAATTTTAATTTAGTCTCTAGGTCCGAAGAATCCCAATAATACTTGATGTTTCGAGCTATATCAATTGCTTCATTAATGAACATTTCGGAGTTAGATAACTTTTTTCGAAGATCAAATAATCGTTGTTCCTTTTCTGCTTTTTCCTGCTTTATTTGATCTTGAAATAGCTTGTACTTCTCAGCTGGTAAATCAACCGATGAAAGCCAAAATCTTTCATCCAAAGACTTCAATTTCAAATCAGAATTAATAATTTCACTTTCAAGAATTTTAATAGAACTGATTAGATCCTGATGATTAAATTGAAAAAATTTATGAAGTTGTAATTTAAACGGCTCTACTAGGTCTTCTCGAAGATTGTATTTCAACAGAAGTTCACTAAATTGATCATTCAATCCTACATTTCGTGATTTACCAGCTGAGTTTGCATTGAAGTTTTGCAGCTACCCGAAGGGCGGGTCTTTTAACACAAAACTTGATTTGAAAAACTAATGTTTGATTAACCACAAAACTGTCTTTGGAACACGAAACCCC
>JBILRU010000171.1:0-2770 GCA_044372485.1 Crocinitomicaceae bacterium | reverse complement strand
CTAAGTCGTTGTGTTTTCCAGAAACGCGTAAACATTTTTGTGAATTCGCTACGCGTTTTTGAACTGCTTGTTGATGTCCAAGGAAAAAATCTTTGAATTGATTCATCCCAGCATTGGTAAACATTAGTGTTGGGTCATTTTTCACCACCATAGGCGCGGAGGGAACAATTTGATGTCCTTTACTTTCGAAAAAGTCAAAAAATTGCTGGCGTATTTCAGAAACCGTCATTGTATCATTTTATTTGCTTGCAAATTTAGGAAATTGAGAGAACTATGGGCAATGAAAAAGGTCATATCACGTTCTAAAGAGAAATAATTACGCCATTTAGTCTTCCGTTTTATCCGAAACACTTGAAAATATGAATGAACTGAGTCAAATAGAGTCCAAGCTAATTCTTGTCAGAGAACAAAAAGTATTGTTGGATCGAGACGTTGCTTCACTTTATGGGATTGAAACAAAACGTGTGAACGAAGCATACCGAAATAATCCAGAGAAATTTCCGGAAGGTTATGTTTTGTTTTTGGATGAAGAAGAATCAAAATCTCTAAGGTCGAAAATTTCGACCTTAGACAAATCTGCAAGAGGAAAGCACACGAAATACCAAGCAAAAGCCTTTACGGAGAAGGGATTGTACATGCTAGCGACCATACTTAAAAGTGAACGCGCGACAGAAACAACAATTGCGATTATTGAAACGTACGCACGTATCAAAGAATTCACAAGGCTGGTTCAGAAAAGTGTACATTCCAAAGATGAACAAATAACGGCAGAATTACTGGAAAAAGGATCTGGAGTATTAAATGAGTTACTTGGACCGGATTTAAATACGGATGAAACGGAAACGTCCATCGAATTTAATTTTGCTGTCATGAAGCTGAAACATACGATTAAGCGAAAGAAGTAATTTCCATTACTTTTGTATCTTAGAATAGAAGGAAATGGAATTTATCGCTCAAGAATTAGATCAATACTGCTGCTCCCATACAGCTGAAGAAAATGAATTGCTGAAACGCATCAATCGGGAGACTCATTTAGAGGTATTGCAACCACGCATGTTGAGTGGACATTTTCAAGGACGTGTATTGAGTATGCTTTCGAAAATGATTCAACCGAAACGCATCCTGGAAATAGGAACGTATACTGGATATTCAGCGCTGTGTATGGCTGAAGGACTTTCCCCTGACGGTAAACTCGTAACAATTGATGTGAACGAAGAATTAGCGAACCGAGTGCAAGGATATTTTGACGCTTCGGCATTCTCCCAGCAAATACATTACATCATTTCCCCAGCGTTAGACGTTATCCCAACGTTAAATGAAACTTGGGATCTTGTATTTATCGACGCAGATAAACAAAACTACATTGAATATTACGAACTCATTCTACCATTGGTTCGTCCGGGTGGATATGTCATTTTGGACAATGTGCTTTGGTCTGGAAAAGTTGCCGAATTAGACAAAAACGATAAGGATACGGTTTTGTTGCGAAAGCTAAATGCTTTGATTCATGAAGATGAACGAGTGGAAGAAGTCTTATTACCTATCCGCGATGGACTCATGATTGCCCGTAAAAAATAAGATGGAAAACATTGAAATACGTCAAACAGCCGACGGATCCAACACACTTTATCTTCCTGAATTAGGTGAGACCTATCATTCGTCTCATGGAGCTTTACAAGAAGCGCTTCATGTGTTTATTGAACACGGACTGGCATATGTTTCGCAACAATTAGAATCCATCACCATTTTTGAAATGGGATTTGGGACAGGACTGAATGCCTTGCTAACTGCGCAGTGGGCGGAAAAGCATCAACGTAAGATTGAGTATGTCGGTATTGAATTGAATCCAATTTCGGAAGAAATTTGGCGTCAAATGGATTATGCTCAGGGAAAATCAGAAATTGAAAGGTATGCTAAAATCATGTCCGAAGTTTGGGGGAGTTACCAAGAAATAAATCCCTACTTTCTTTTGAAAAAAATCGAAAATGACATTCATCAACATCGGATAACGGAACAAGTTGATCTTGTTTACTACGATGCCTTCGGTCCTCGCGCCCAATCTGAAATGTGGGATGTCCCAGTTCTAACTAAAATGTACGAACTGTTAAAACCGGGTGGAGTATTCGTGACCTATTGTGCTCAAGGACAAATGAAGCGAAATTTGAAGTCACTCGGATTTGTGTTAACTGAATTACCGGGTCCTCCGGGAAAACGAGTAATGACCCGCGCAACAAAAAGTTAATGTAAAATTTACATGATATGATTGTCTATCAAAAAAAAGCCCTTAACTTTGCAGAGAATTACATTTCATAGTTGTAGTTTAGTTTTATAGTTTTAGCATGGTTTAGCAGGAAGAGGAACAAACGCGATTTGTTCCTCTTTTTGTTTTTTAGGTCCCTTGAAGTAAAAATTTTATTTCTGCTAGTATAAGCGCCGTCGCTCCCCAAACTACTTTTTCATTTAAGACAAAACAGGGAATGTCTTTCATATGTACCTGATCGTTTAATTGAATAGTGGTTGTCGATACAGAAGTTTCATCCAATAAATCAGCCAACTTTACTTCGTAATAGTTAGAAACTTCTCGTTGGTTGATTTCAATACTTGGCCGTTCGTCATGTAAAAAGATAAATGGACTTACTTCAAAACTAGAAACTGGGATCCAAACCAAGGAAAGTTCAGTAACTTTCTCACCACTGACTGAAGGAATGGCCAATTCTTCTTCGGATTCTCGTCGAGCCGTATGTTCCAAATGTTGATCCGAAGGTTCTGG
>JBILRU010000128.1:0-5016 GCA_044372485.1 Crocinitomicaceae bacterium | reverse complement strand
GAGTCTAGTTTGTCAATTTTAGGAACAGAGAAATATGGACTAGAAATCATCAAGGGAAATCTGGATGGTGATAAAAAAGAAGACGCCATTATCGTTGTCAACCGCAAGCAATTTGCTATGGACGAAGCAATGAAATCCGAGAATCCGGCTAAATCCGCAGAGATGGCTTTTATGGGCAATTACAATTACATCTTCTATTACGACGGTGGATTAAAGCTCATCTCCCCACCTATTGCCATTCCGTCCTCCGCTTTAGTTCCCCTAAAAGTAAATTTAGCCGCGATTAGTTCGGAGTCATACAAAGACATTCTCATCGATTACCGCATTCGGAATGCGAATTTCAGGGATGTCTTTACCGTTACCAATCATACGCCGCGAAAAGTATTCGAATGGAAAACCTTCGACGGATTAGGAACTGACAAAACGGAGGCGTATACCTTTGAATATACCGCAGGTAAATATGGTCCAGAAAAGGACATCATTTTGTACGAATCTACTTTAGAAAAGCTACCTACTAATGCCGATAAAAACACCTACGAACCGAAAGTGACGAAGACACCCAAAGTAGCTTTTCACTTTTTCTATATTCCGCAGGAGCAGAAATACGGGATGTTAAAAAACAACTAAAGGCCGAGTTTCCCCGACCTTTAGCAATTTAATTTTCGCTGTTAGTTAAAACTGTCCGCGAAGGCTAATAATGAAATTTCTACCTGGTGCAGAGATGTTTGAGGCATAACTGCGGTAGTTTTGATTCAATATATTTTCACACGCTACTTGAAGTGATACCTTTTGAGAGAATGCATAATTCAATCGTGCATTCAAGGTATACCAACTTGGCATTCCAGAAGCTGTTGCGTATGCAAAGTTATCCTCACCAATCATGTTGTAATCTTCAATTCTTTTCCATCCTGAATAGTTTACGAAAAATTCAGAACGAAATTTCCCGTTAACATAAGACAAGGATACTTTACCAAAGGTCGGTGGAATGTGATCTAATGGATAAGGAACGGAGTCTGTTAAAATTCGACCATTCGTATAATTCACAGTTGCTAATAAATTGAATTGATCGTTCAATTTTGCATTTAACATTCCTTCTATTCCGAAGATTCTTGCTTTCGCAGCATTCACAGTCGACATCACTTGGCTTAATTGTCCATCATACATGATTGAGTCTTGACCTTCGAACGTTCCATTTTGAACTGTTAATCCATTTACTAAATACGTGTAGTAACCGTTTACTGATGCGGTTACTCCAGTTGCAACTAAACGAGAAACACCTATTTCAGCATTGTACGTGTATTCCGGTTTTAAATTTGCGTTTGGAACGACTACTTTACCCGGAACTGATTCAAACACTTTTGTCATGTCATCCACGTTTGGTGCACGGAATCCAGTTGATCCAGTTGCTGTGATTCTCCATTTGCTCGTCGGCATATAAATCAAACCAATATTTCCATTCAATGCGGAGTTATTTAGGTTGATGGAATTCACTGGAAGTGGGAAATACGTTTTATCGATAAATGTTGATGAAAGTCCAACGTTTGAAAAACGAAGACCTTCGTTAAGAATCAACTTATCTGAAAACTCAATGGTATGTGTCGCGTATGCCGCAACGGATGTCATTGTTGATCCACCATCAGGAAAACGTGTATCTAAAATACCTGTAGTGTCCGCAATGATGTCCGTAACAAATGCAGTTGAATTTACTTTGTTGTAAAATGCATCTACACCATAACGCAATTCATTTCGGCCAATTCGCTTGTTAAAATCAGCGTTAATTGTTGCAATGGCCACATTTTCAATGCGGTGATTCAACATGTTTTTATTGAATCTGCGGTCCATGCGACTTTCTTCAATAGACTGTGTTGCGATGGTGATTCTTGCTTGATCATACAACTTCGTTTTATTCGTCAATTCAAGCGTGTACGCAGCGAAAAACCTGAATTGTGGTCCGTAGTACCATTCCGCAAACTTCGGTTTCAAACCTGACATTAAGGTCAAACGATCGTAACGATCAATGTTACTTGAATTTGACAATTGAACGTTCAACTTGTGCGTCACACCTTCTTTTTGAACAAACGTAAATTTTTGAAGGATGTCGTACTGCGTGTAAGCGGAACCAACTTGAAGGTTTGTATCTGCATTCATCATCATGGAATCTACACCATTAATGCGTTCTGCGTACCAAGTACGAGAACCAAAATTCCCAACGAATGGACTTCTAACTGCACCTTGACGCAAATCACCGTAATTTGAATAGGTGAACGAGGTTAAGGATCCAAATCTTTTTGAACCGATGGAAACATTTGCATTAGCCGCGTATCCAGATGCCGCAGAGAAATAGCGTGCGAATCCACCAGATTTCACTACCAGCTCATCGTTTGTACTCAAGGTTGGATTCTTCGTTGTAAAGGACATTACACCACCAAGAGCGTCTGAACCATAAACAACAGAACCGGGACCATAAATTACTTCAACACGGTCCAACATTGCATTGTCGATGGTAACAATGTTTTGTAAGTGTCCACCACGGTAAATTGCGTTGTTCATTCTAACTCCGTCGACAACCAAAAGCACTTTATTCGTTTCAAATCCACGAATAATCGGACTTCCGCCACCAAGTTGACTTTTTTGAACAAACACATTGCCCGTTTGCGTCATTAAGTCAGCCGTAGAGCTTTGGTTCTGAAATTGAATTTCCTTTGCTCTCATGACTTGAACTTTTTGAGCAACATCTTTCCTTTTCTCCATGTTACGACTGGCAGAGATCACTGTTTCATCCATGGTTTGAATGTTTGGTATTAGAAATACCTGTCCATCCTTATTCAAACTGGATTGTTGGATCACTAATGGATAATAATCCTCATGAGACAAGGTGATTTTCGATCCATCAAATTTCACCAAAGCGAAACCGTTTTTGTCGCTTGTACTACTTATCTTGCTATCTGTTGGATAAACTTGTGAAACGACAGCACCGGATATCGGTTCTTTACTTACATCATCTATTATTTGAATTTTCGTTTGGGCAAACGAAGGGGTATAAATACCAATTAAGAGACATAAAATGCCCCAATATAAATTTTTCATTTGACTTTTTTTTATTCGTTAATACAATACGTTGAAGTAGGTTTTAACTCATAAAATCTGGCGGAGGGGTTTCTTTGGAAAGAAAGGAAGAATAAAAGGATTCTTCGTAAGATGTAAGTACAGTTGAATTTTGTCCAATTTCATTTATTGAATAATCAAGCGTTGCAGATACAACTTCCATCGGCTCCGAAAGAAACTTAAACCACACATTTACCGGTTGATCTTCTCCCGAATGACTGATGTTAAACGAAGTGATCGATCTTAATTGCGAAAAAAGGACCGTTTCCTGGTCATCGCTAATGCATTTAAAGAAGTATCCGTTCTTGTTTTTTGCTTTGTGGATCACATCAAAATAATGTCCATTCAAAATAAACTCATGTGATTTGACCCATGTCAATTGGTGAGCTTCGTGAAAGGTGAAATGAAAACGAATTAATTGAGATTCCGGGACAGAATGTTTAATTGCCTGTTTAACTTCCTTTTTAATGGCCATCTTCTTCCACTCAAAATAAGTAAAGAATCCGAGCAAATGAAAACACATCAACCCTAGAAATCCGTATAACAGCAGTTTTCGCACGTCCAAATTTAATCCTAAATTTACAATCAAAATAAGTTTTATGTATTTTCTTTATAACATCATGGAGTGCATTATGCCTTTACTAGTGGATGTAAAACGGAACATCATATGAATAACGAGAAGCTCTTTCTCCCGGAAAAAACAATCATTGTCCAAAAGCATTTCCGATATTACTTATCTGAAAATTTTTCTAATAAACGTAAATTACTGATTGCACTGCATGGATATGGGCAACTGGCGCAGTATTTCACTAAAAAATTCACCAAACTTCCAGAAAATTACGCATTACTGGTTCCAGAAGGAATGCATCGGTTTTATTTAGAAGGTTCCAGTGGTCGAGTTGGAGCATCATGGATGACCAAAGATGGACGTGAATTGGATATTGAAGATAATTTAAGAAATTTGAATCAATTGTTATCCCATGTGATGGAGAACCATGTATTTGAGGAAATTTGTCTTTTAGGTTTTTCTCAAGGAGGAGCTACTGCTGCTCGCTGGTACCATCAAGGGCCAAGTCGCTTTCAGCAATTCATACTTTGGGCGAGTGTTTTTCCACCTGACATTGAAAAACCCGTTCAAGCGGAAGGAAATAAGCATTTTGTTTTAGGGACAGAAGACCCATATTACACCAAAGAAAATCAAGAAACAGAATGTGCGTATTTTTCAGAATTGGGATATGGCATTCATCGTTTTGAGGGAAAACACGATATCGATCAGGCTACACTTTTATCCATTCTAGGAAACGAATAAGTTATTCTTTATTAGCCTCCCATTTACCAACAACCGCGGTAGCGACTGAGTTTCCAAGTACGTTTGTTGCACTTCGGAACATGTCACAGAAATGATCAATCGGTAAAATCAAAGCTACTCCTTCAATTGGAATATTAAACATTCCACAAGTCGCCGCAACAACAACCAAACTCGCTCTTGGAACACCTGCAATGCCTTTACTCGTCAACATCAGAACGACCAACATCGTTAATTGCGTTCCTGTATCCAAATGAACTCCATAGACTTGAGCAATAAAAATACTAGCGAATGTCATGTACATCATACTTCCATCCAAGTTGAAGGAATATCCCAAGGGTAGCATGAAAGACACAATTCGATCTTTGATTCCAAAACGCTCCAATTCCTCCGTTAATTTAGGAAAAACTGCTTCACTACTTGTTGTACCGAAAGCGATGACCAAAGGACTAACAATGCGTTTCAATAAGGTTTTCAGGTGACTTCCAAGGAATATGTATCCCACTAAAATGAGGACGACCCAAAGCGAAGCTATTCCAACAAGGAAAGAACTAAAGAACCTTGTATATGTGATCATTAAATCGGAAACATCCTTCACTGCAAAA
>JBILRU010000127.1:0-5065 GCA_044372485.1 Crocinitomicaceae bacterium | reverse complement strand
TAACTTTAAACTATTAACCTACTAAAACTATATTACTTATGGAAAAGAACTTACCTTATGTAAGTGTTGGGATTATCGATGATAATTACAACAAAAGAGTACTGCCATTCATGGGCAGAATCGATGACGGGAGTTTATTCAAATGGTTCATTACAACTATTTGGAGATTGGCATCTTACGCAATGTTAATCGGCGGCCTCTATTTTATTATTGCCAATTTAATGGGCGATGACAATTATTTTGATACTACATTTGTTGACGGCATGACTGGCGGAGCAAAAGTTGGAGCAGTAGTTGGATTGGTTGTTGGTATATTAATCAGTGTTGTATGCGCCTGGTTTTTATATAGTTTAACAAAGAAAAGAACAGATCAATTAAATGATGCTTCTTACAATGGCCTTCTACATTTTGTAAGTCATGAGTTGATTCCGCGTAGCATTACATTGTTTGGGGAGTTGTTTTTCACTTTGGTGATGTATGTAAGTGTTCTTCAGCTTGTTGCTGCATTAGATGGACATTCTGCTTACGCGCCTTTGATGGATTACATGGGAATGTTTCAATCCATAATGATTCCAGGAATGGATGCGATAAATGGCTTAATACCAAATAAAATATTTGGAGATTTTGACCAAATGGATATCACATTGCGCATGGCCGGAATGGGAATCGCAGGTTCTTTTGTTATTCTAATGTTTTATTACATTATGAAAGAAGTTTATCTATATGGTTTAAAAATTATTTTAGCATTAATAAGCTTCATCCCGAAATTTGCCATTCCACTTTCTATGAGACAGTCTGGAAACTAATTTCAACAAATTTGATTAAAACCTCCCTCGGGAGGTTTTTTTTTGTCCAAAAATTAAATTTGGCGCTTTTGAAAACTATGCCTATCTTTGCACCCGTATTGACCGAGGGAGTCAGTCTACATAATAATCATTTACATAAATATTAGCATGTATTTAAACTCAGAAAAGAAAAAAGAGATCTTCGCTCAACATGGTGGATCTGAAGTAAATACTGGTTCTACAGAAGGACAAGTTGCATTATTTACTTACCGTATCAGTCACTTAACAGAGCATTTGAAAAAGAACCGTAAAGATTTCGGAACACAGCGTTCACTTCAACTTTTAGTTGGAAAGCGTCGTAGTCTTTTGGATTATTTGAAAAGAAAAGATATCGAGAAATATAGAGCGTTGATTAAGGAATTAGGACTTCGTCGTTAATCCGATCATCGATCACATTTTATTGGAAGAGGGGACTTCGGCTTTACGCCGCAAGTCCCTTTTTTGTACATTAATTAGTAAATAAATAAAGATGAATATAGGTTTAAAAAGGTCAATTGTTACCGGCGGCAAGGAGATAAGCGTCGAGACAGGTAAGTTGGCAAAGCAAGCGGATGGTTCCGTTGTGGTGCGCATGGGCGACACCATGTTATTGGCAACAGTTGTTGCCGCGCAAGATGCAAAAGATGGCGTAGATTTTCTCCCATTAACGGTAGATTACCGTGAGAAGTATTCTGCTGCTGGACGTTTTCCAGGTGGATTCTTCCGTCGTGAAGCGCGTCCTTCTGAAACAGAAATTTTAGTTATGCGTTTGGTGGATCGTGCACTTCGTCCACTTTTCCCAGACGATTACCATGCAGAGGTTCAGTTGATGATTCAATTGATTTCTTACGATGGTGTGAACAATCCAGATGCGTTGTGTGGATTTGCGGCATCAGCGGCAATCGCTGTTTCAAACATTCCATTTAATGGTCCAATGTCTGAAGTACGTGTTGGACGCATCGATGGTGAATATGTATTGAATCCAACAATGGCTCAAATGGAGTTGTCGGATATCGATATCGTAATCGCTGGAACAATGAAAGACATCAACATGTTGGAAGGTGAAATGCAAGAGATTTCTGAAGCTGAATTAGTGGAGGTTTTCAAAATTGCTCACGTTGCGATTAAAGAACAATGTCAATTCCAATTGGACCTTGCAGCAGAAATTCCTACTGCAAATCCAAAAAGAGAATATAGCCACGAATCACACAACGAAGAAGTTCGTGCAAGAGTGTTCGAAGTGGCAATGGAAAAATGTAAAGATGTTGCTCGTATGGGCTTGGCGAATAAGTCAAAACGTACAGAGTTGTTCGATGCCATCAAAGACGAAGTGAAAGCTTCTTTCTCGGAAGAAGAAATAGCAGAAGCAGCGAAATTCATTTCTCCTTACTTCTCTGAAGTGAAGAAAAAAGCAGTTCGTTGGGTGATGTTAAACGAGCGCAAGCGTTTGGATGGTCGTAATTTCGACGAAATTCGTCCAATCTGGGCGGAAGTGGATTACTTACCAATGGTTCATGGATCAGCAGTATTTACACGTGGAGAAACTCAATCATTGACAACAGTTACCCTTGGTGGTAAAATGGATGAGCAGTTAATCGACGGTGCGACTTTTAAAGGAACAGAGAAATTCTTATTACACTATAATTTCCCTCCATTCTCAACAGGTGAAGCGAAACCATTACGTGGAACTTCTCGTCGTGAAATCGGACATGGTAACTTGGCGCTTCGTGCCTTGAAACCAGTTTTACCTGAAGATAATCCTTACACTATTCGTATTGTTTCTGATATCCTTGAGTCAAACGGTTCGTCTTCTATGGCAACTGTTTGTGCTGGAACATTAGCGTTGATGGATAGTGGTGTGCAAATCAAAGCGCCAGTATCTGGAATCGCAATGGGACTTGTTGCAGACGAAGGTAAATTCGCTGTGTTGTCTGATATCTTAGGTGACGAAGATCACTTGGGTGACATGGACTTTAAAATTACAGGTACATCAAAAGGAATCACTGCTTGTCAAATGGACATCAAAGTAGACGGACTTCCTTATGAAGTATTGATCGAAGCGTTAGAACAAGCGAAAGCTGGACGCATGCACATCTTAGGGAAAATCACGGAGACAATGGCAGCGCCACGTACAACCTTGAAACCACAAACTCCACGTATCGAAGCATTCAATGTGCCGAATGATATGATTGGAGCAATTATCGGACCTGGAGGAAAAATCATCCAAGGTTTACAGAAAGAAACGAAAACAACCATCACTATTGAAGAATTAGCAACGGGTGAAGGTCGTGTTCAAATCCTTTCGACAAACGGTGATGACATGAATGAAGCAATTCGCCTGATTCGTTTAATCGCTTTCCCTCCACAAGTGGAAGACGGAGCGACGTATGAAGGTAAAGTGAAATCAGTGAAGGACTTCGGTTGTTTCGTTGAAATCCTTACAGGTACAGACGGATTGATTCACATCTCTGAGTTTAGCTGGGAAAAAGTAGCGAAAATGGAAGATGTAGTGAAAGAAGGAGATGTATTGACATTTAAAGTAATGGGTCGCGATCCAAAAACCAAAAAATGGAAATTGTCTCGCAAAGTTCTTTTACCAAAACCAGAACGTCCATCGGACACAGTGGATGCGCCTCAAGTGTAATCAACACGAATTAAAAAGTTATAAACAAAGGCGGCCTCGGTCGCCTTTTTTAATGTTCTGGTAATTCAGATTACACATGGATTCCTTAATTTTACAAAAAAAAATTATGAAAAGAATTTTACTTGTTTTGATTTCATTAACAATTACTTATGCTAACGCACAATTAATTTTTCACGAACCATTTAATTATCTTCCTAGCCCAACAAACGGACTTGCATCACAAAGCTCTGGAGCCTGGATAAAGATTAATACACAAGATTCTATTTTGATTTCATCAGGTAGTTTAGATTATGCTGGTTTAGCAGTATCAAGTGGAAATAAAGTTATTTTTGATGGAGCAGGATCCGATAATTATAAAGCGTTTTCTACCCAGACTTCGGGAACAACATATGCATCATTTATTATAAACGTTTCTTCCTTAGGTGGTCTTGATGCTTCAGGAAGTTATTGTGCAAATTTAATGGAATCGAATTCCACCTCAGCTTTTGCTGCATGTGTTTGGTTGAAAGCTAGTGCTACACCGGGTAAATTTTTAATAGGTATCTCTAATCGTAGCTCAGGCTCGACACCAGTCTATTTCACTTCTGACATGAACACAAATGAATCCTATTTTATAGTCATTTCTTATTCAATTGTAACGGGCACGGGAAATGATTTTTCAAAAATGTGGGTTAACACTACTCAGCTGGGTGGAACGGAACCAACATCAACACTGACAAGTAATGGATGTACCGATATATCCGCTGCAGGTTTAGGGCGATTTCTTTTAAGACAAGCAGCAGTAGCAACAACTCCATTTGTACAATTAGACGAGTTGAGAGTTGGAACAACTTGGGCATCTGTAACGCCTTGTGCTAGTCCAACAGTTTATTACCCAGATCTTGATGGTGATACCTATGGAGATGCCAATACTCAAACGTTACTCTGTCAAACTATCCTGGGATATGTCACTAATAACCTCGACTGCAACGATAATAATGCGAATATTAATCCGAATACGATTTGGTACATTGACGCGGATGCTGATGGATTCGGAAATAGTTCACTTACCCAGACAGGATGTACTCAACCGCTTGGATATGTGTCCAATAATACCGATTGCAACGATAACGATCCATTGGTAAATCAGTTGTCAACATGGTATCAAGATGCGGATCTAGATGGATTTGGAAATCCCGCAGTGACCTTGTCTAATTGTGGTCAACCAGTAGGGTACGTTGCTAATAATACCGATTGTAATGACAATAATCCGAATGCCAACCAAGTTTCTATTTGGTATGCAGATGCCGATGGAGATGGTTTTGGTAACCCTGCTGTTAGTCAATCAAATTGCGGTCAACCGACAGGCTATGTTGCCAATAGTACAGATTGTAACGATAATTTAGCTTCTATGAATCCTTCGTTCATTGAAATATACGACGGTTTAGATAACAATTGCAATGGAATCACCGATGAAGGGTTTACACCGCTCACATTTTACTTAGATGCGGATGGAGATGGAATTGGAGGGTCAAGCTTTGTAGTAAATATTGTTTCCCCTGGATCAAATTATGTATTAATAACGGGCGATTGCAACGATGCTAATGCCAACATGTTT